>NZ_JBFRKH010000041.1:0-33676 GCF_041469265.1 Shewanella sp. 10N.286.51.B2 | reverse complement strand
GGTGCGTTTGTAACGGCGATATTCAGGTTCCCAGAAATTACTTTCAATTTGTTGTTGCAGTAATTCATCTGGACAAGGTAGGGCTAATTCTTGCTCGATAGCTTTTTTAGCCACTGCAAAAGCAATATATTTGCTCACTTGCTGAATGTCTTCCCGTCTTGGCAGTAGTTAGAACGCGGTGCGTTTGTAACGGCGATATTCAGGTTCCCAGAAATTACTTTCAATTTGTTGTTGCAGTAATTCATCTGGACAAGGTAGGGCTAATTCTTGCTCGATAGCTTTTTTAGCCACTGCAAAAGCAATATATTTGCTCACTTGCTGAATGTCTTCCAGTCTTGGCAGTAATGAGCCGGTACCATTTTGACCAAGGGGTGAACACTCTGCCAGCGCACGACTTGATGCCATCAGCATTTCATCTGATACCCGAGTTGCGCCACTTGCTAATACGCCTAAGCCAATACCGGGGAAGATAAAGCTATTGTTACATTGAGCAATTTCAAAGGTTTCTTCTTCAATTACAACTGGTTCGAACGGGCTACCGGTAGCCACAAGTGCTTGGCCATTGGTCCAATGCAGCACATCTTTAGGCGTTGCTTCAACGCGGCTGGTTGGATTAGATAGCGGGAATACAATCGGGCGCTTGCAATGGCTATGCATGGCTTTGATTATTTCTTCGGTAAATAAACCTGGCGCACCAGATACGCCAATAAGCACAGTTGGCTTGGCATTATTAACCACATTAAGTAATGAAATGTGATCGCTAAATCCGTCCCAGTTTTCAATATTAGCGGTTTTTTGTGCCAGTTTTTGCTGGAAGCCTAACAGGGTTGGCATGTTATCAAGTAACAGTCCCCAGCGGTCGACCATAAACACTTGTGAGCGTGCTTGCTCGTCGCTAATACCTTCAGCAACCATTTGCGCCACAATGGCTTCAGCAATACCACAGCCGGCACTACCAGCGCCTAAAAAGGCGACTCTTTGCTTACATAATTGCGTGTTTGCAGCTTTACAGGCTGCTAGTAATGAACCTACAGTCACTGCTGCAGTACCTTGAATATCATCATTAAAGGTACAGAATCTATCTTTGTAGCGCTCAAGTAATGGCATGGCATTTTTCTGAGCAAAATCTTCGAATTGGATTAATGCTTCAGGCCAGCGACGACTAACCGCTTGCATAAACTCTTCAACAAACTCAGCGTATTCTTCACCGCCAATACGCTGGTGGCGCCAGCCCATATACATAGGGTCTTCTAGTAAATGAGGGTTGTCAGTGCCGACATCTAAGGTGATCGCCAAGCAGTACGCCGGACTGATCCCGCCACAACTGGTGTATAAAGATAATTTACCAATGGGGATCCCCATGCCACCAATACCTTGATCGCCTAAGCCTAAAATGCGCTCGCCATCGGTTACCACAATGACTTTTACTTTATGACGGGTCGAGTTATTGAGGATGTCATCAATACGGTCTTTATTGGAATACGAGATAAACAGACCACGGTTACGGCGATAGTTTTTAGAAAAACGCTCACACGCTAAGCCTACCGTAGGGGTATAGATGATTGGCATCATTTCACTGATGTGATTACGCACTAAACGATAAAAAAGCGTTTCGTTGGTATCTTGAATATTACGCAGGTAAATATGCTTATCGAGATCGTTAGTAAAGTTTTTATATTGATCATAAGCACGCGATGCTTGCTCATCGATAGTTTCAACCACCCAAGGGATAAGCCCTTCAAGGTTAAAGTAAATGCGTTCTTCTTCGCTAAAAGCAGTGCCTTTATTGAGCATAGGAGATTCAAGAATCGCTGGACCTGCGAAAGGAAGATAGAGAGGGCGTTTATTCTCGTCCATTGGAAACCTTATTGTCAGTGACGTATTGCAGTTATTTTTATCTACAGTTAGTTAATTTTTATCTCAAAGATAGAATTTTGTTGTTAATCGTAGACGTATCTTGTTATCGGTGCAGGTTATCACATCTTGATTTTATTGTGGTCTGTTAAGTGAGCCTAATCACAGATTTTTATTGATGTTTTTTTAGGCATTGGCTATTTACTTTTATGGTAAAGGCTTAAAAGTCATGTGGATGTATTTACTGAGGTTTTAGATAATCCACACAATCAGCTGTGATTTTGACAAAGTTGGTTACATTTTTAGCGGCGTAATTTAGCGCGGTTCTGCCATGATGATTTTAAGGTGTTTTACATATTGGGGTGTTATGGCAGTTCCTTTTATCTTGTTAGGCAGCGCAGCAATCACAGCAATGCTGGTGGCTGACGAGCACAAAAAGCGTCAATTGCTCCATAGACAACGCTATTTAGGTCGTGCGCCAGCGGTGCCTGATGACAACAATTTCAGCCCATTACTGCCAAGTATATTGCATCATAATAAGGTCAAGGTAAGCCCAGAGCCTGGGGCCATCGTGTGCTGTTTTGTATTTGGGGTCATTGAACATACAGGCGTGTGGCTTGGGGATAATAGCTTGGTGGAGTTACATGGCAGTGGCTTAATTAGGCCTATTTCGTCGGCGCGCTTTTTAAAAAGCCGCAGTGGCAGCCGGATTTTTCAAGCTTGTAATCATCTTCATCAACCCCTTGTAGCTCCTGAGGCGCTAGAAAGGGCGCAGCAATCATTATTTCAATATCGTGAGTATGAGCTATTCAATAATAACTGTCATCGGTTTGTGTGGTCTTGCATTAGCGGTCAAGAGGTGGCGATTTCAAATTTTGACAAACTTAATCAACGCTTAGCCCAGCATTTTAAACAAGCCATTTATTGGGATGAGCTGGCATCGCCAGATAGGCCTTATTGATACAAATAAAAATGCACAGCCTAAGCTGTGCATTAAATAAGGAAGCTTAAACGCTAAGGAAAATATTACATTCCGCGATGTTTAAGTGATAAACCTTTAAGGAAGTTACGTAAAATCTGATCGCCACAGGTTTTGTAGTTTTTATGGCTAGGATTACGGAATAACGCGCCTAATTCAGACTTACCAATAGCCAAGTCAGCAGAACCAATCAGCTCAATAATGTCATCTTCACGAAGTTCTAATGCGATACGTAATTTCTTGAAAATTAAGTTGTTGGTTAGATCTTTTAGCGGTGCAGGTACTTCACTACCTTCACGTAAACCACGTTTTTCGATGATAAAGCCATCTAAAAACTGACACATTAATTTGTCATTACAAGCTTTATAACCTTCTTCCTCTTCTTTCTTTAATAAGCTAATGATTTCGTCATTGCTGACTTCAACATTTGCTTGAGCGAAGATTTTAGTCATTTTGGCATTTGAGTAATCAAATACAAAACGAAGGCGGCGAAGGATGTCATTGTTAATCATAAAGGTCTCTGGGCGCGGCTGCGCTGGTAAAGTAAGTGCTTATGTTTAAAGTTACCTGAACGATATTACTATCACATCGCTTTAGGCTTAAAACACATTGAACAGTGATTATACCTGAGTTGAGGGCATTAGGTCAGATTATCTAACCACAGATCCGCTCTCTCATAATTATGATGCGGATATGCCAGTTCATGCTATGGCTTATTGTGACTGACTTATTGACATTGTAACTGGTTAAATTTGCTTTTAAAAAGCGATTATAGAATTAATTTCCAGTAAATAAATACAGCTGAGAAACCGACTAAATAGGTTAAACCAAACCAAGATAATATTTTCATTTTCAAACCATATCGATGTTCTTCAGGTAATGAATTACTGGTCATCAAGCGATAATTAAGCCAAGCAAAAATAACCGTGGTCATAAATGCTAGGGTCATAACAAACTCAAGCAGTGGTAATAGGGCGCCTTTAAAGAACCAAATTAAAGCCATTGCGAAGGCGGAAACCAGCAACATAACTCGGGTTAATCGTGCCGAGCAGTCTGGTTTATGGGTTAAAAGCTGCCAGCCAATATCTAAGGTTCTACTGTAACCATCAATCACGGTTACTGTGGTACTGAAAATACATAAAAAAGCGACAAGGGCAATCAAATAACGACTTTCTTGGCCCATAACATCGCTGTATAAATCGATCAGCTGGCTGGCAAATTTAGCCCCAGAGCTGGCAAATTGCTCACCACTACCATGCATAACCAGTGCCCCTAGGGCGAGAAACACAATCGCTAAAATAGCGGTGACAATAAAGCCTAAGTTAAAGTCAAAGATGGCTTGCTTACTGGTGACGGTTTGTGTTTTTTGCTTTTCCAATAGCCATAAAGAGTTCCAGGCACTGACTTCAATTGGCGCTGGCATCCAGCCCATCATTGCCACTAAGAAACCCACATAAGCCCATTGCCAAGGTGATTCACTGGGCACAGTTGCAACCGTTCCTGCTGAGTGATTAAAAGCTAATGTCACAGCGATTAGCGTGGTTAATGTCAGGGCTAGCATGATGACTTTAGTCAGTTTATCGAGTAACTGATAATGACCGAGGATCAATAATGCCAGCGAGCTGACTAAGACCAAAAAAGCCAGTATATCAATGGGCAGCGGCACAAACTGGGTTAGCATGGCTGCGGTTAACATACACACACCGGCAGTGCTGGCAATGGCAGCAATGGTATTTAAACAGGTAAACATCAGCAGGTAGCCACGACCTTGCTTTAAATAGCCATGGAGTAAGCTTTCGTTGGTGGCAGCGGTATAGCGAGCACCCGCAGCAAAGAAAGGGTACTTAAGAATATTGACTGCGAGAACAACCCAAGCTAATTGCCAACCAAACTCGGCGCCAGCACGGGTTGATGCCACCAAATGAGAGGCGCCAATGGCCGCTGCAGCCATTAAAATCCCCGGCCCTAGGCTGGCAAAGAGGGTGGCAAATCGGCTAGAGCGGCTTGTTGCTGGCTGAGCTGTTGTCATTATTTGTCTCGTTATTCTTCACGTCATGGGGCTGACATAAAATAGCTGCTTATTACACTATCTTATTGTTTAAATTGATAATGACTATGTCACACTTTATCAATAGTTGAATATAGCAAATTAATGGCTTACTGGTACGATTTGTTACATTTGCCTAAAAATCAATCGTTGACATCCTGTGGAAATTACTTAGGTTAGTGTATTGCGAAGTACTAATATACTGCGCGGTATTAGAAACTCAATCGAAAGAGTTCAGCTAAACCAGACTTAAAAATGATGTTGAGTCTAAACAAGTTAATATTTTAAATTAGGGATAATTATGTCACGACCTCAATTCTGGCGGAGCGCTTGCGCTACTGCCGTATCACTTATGCTCACCCCAACGTTTTTAACGCAGACCGCTTTTGCTGCCGAACCCGAAGTCGAACGCATTGAAGTTACTGGTACTCATATTAAACGGACCGATCTCGAAGGGGCTTCACCAATGACGGTGTTAAGCGCTGAAGATATTGCCCGTTCTGGCGCTCAAGATATTTCACAACTGCTCAGTAAACTCCCGGTATCGGGTAGTGGTACTTTTTCTACCCAAGGTAACAACTCAGATGACACTGCTAATGGTGGCGCAGCTGTGTCACTTCGTGGTCTTGGCGCTGATGCCACCTTGGTGTTATTAAACGGTCGCCGTATTGCGGTATCGTCGTTTGCAAAATCAATTGATACTGCCTTTGTTGATATAAATTCAATTCCGATTTCTGCAGTTAAGCGAATTGATATCGTTAAAGACGGCGCTTCTGCAACCTATGGTTCAGATGCGATTGCTGGTGTGATAAACATCATCATGAAAAAAGATTTCGAAGGCTTTGAGGTTAACGGCAAGATTGCTGAAACCGTTGAAGATGGCGGTGGTCAGCAAGCTGGCTCTATTTTGTGGGGCACGGAAGCGGCGAATGGAAAGTCTCATACCACAGTAATTTTTGATTATTTTAAAGAGCGTGAAACCTTATTTGCCGATCGTGATTATTCACGTTCAGCAGATCAAACTGCAAATGGCGGTAGCGACTTTAGATCGTCTGCGGGTAACCCTGGTTCATACATTCCTGCAACCATTGGTATGGATGGCTCAATTACCCCTAAATCAGACTTGTTTGGCTGGACCCCTGATGTAAATTGTCCCGCTGATAGTGTTAAAGGCAGTTACTGCCGCTATGATTACGCGCCAGAAATGACCTCAGTGCCAGAGTCGAGCCGCATGGGCTTATCAGTATTTCAAAACTATGAATTTAATGATGACTTAAGTCTATTTGCTGAGCTTATGTATCAGCATAATGAAAGTGTGATTAAAGGCGCTGCCAGCCCATCTTTTGGTGAGTTTTACATGCTCAACGATAACCCACTGTTTACCAGTGGCGCAGCTATTAATCCGTTTCCTGGTGAAGACTTGACCATGCGTCGGCGTTTAACTGAAACTGGGCCGCGACAAAAATCATCAGAATCAGATAGCGCCCGTGTGGTGTTAGGCTTAAATGGTATGTTGTCTGATTGGGAGTGGGAATTAGCTTACACCTATTCTTATAACCGTAACCTTGAATTTGGTGAGCAAGGCTTTGTGTGGACGCCACGTTTACAAGAGGCCATAAACTCAGGCGCGTTTAACCCGTTAGCGACGACCCAGCAAGGCACTGTGATTGACGATATCAGTGTTAATACCACCCGAAGTGGTAAATCAACCACCAATGCTTTCGACGGTAAAATCAGTGGCGACTTAATGGATATGCCTGCGGGCAGTTTAGCCATGGCGGTCGGTTTTGAGTACCGTGAAGAGTCATTGTCAGATAATCCTGATGAGCTGTTTAAGCGTGGTGAAATTTTTGGTACTGAAGCCACAGAAGCTGCAGGTGAACGCGATCAAACTTCATTATTTATTGAGTTAGCGGTACCGATTTTTGAGCGTTTAGAAGCGCAATTAGCGCTGCGTTATGAAGATTACAGCGACTTTGGTGATACCACTAACCCTAAAATAGCACTGCGTTATACCCCGCTTGATAACCTCACATTGCGCGCCAGTTGGGGCGAAGCGTTTAGAGCGCCATCACTGGTGCAATTAGGTTTAGGTCCTTCTCAGGAGTCACCTGGTTTAGTGGATACCACACGTTGTCCATTAACGGGCTTAGAAGAAGATTGTACTGCCCAAGAGCGTACGGTGATATTTTCTGGTAACCCTAATTTACAACCTGAAGAGTCGACCTCATATAACGTGGGCGGTGTTTGGGAAATCACTGATGGTTTAAGTGTCGGGGTGGATTACTGGAATTACGATCAAGATGGTTTGATCACCTCTGATACCCAATACTTAGTCGATATCCAAGGTGATAATGCCAATGTGGTTAAGCGTGAACCTTCATCGACTAATGTTCCCGGGCGCATTATTGAAATTTATGACCAATTTGGCAACTTAGGTAGTCAATCTACAGACGGTGTCGATTTTGATGTCAAATATGTATTGAATACCGACTCTGCTGGTGAGTTTGGCTTTAGCTATAACCTGACTTGGGTCAATAGCTTTGATCAAGTACGTGAAGACGGTTCAACGCGTGAGTTAGCTGGCGAGTACCAACATCCCGAATATCGCTGGATTGGTGGTATGGATTGGGGTTATACCGACTGGCAAACCAGCGCACGCTTAAACTACATTGGTGAATACACTGATAATGTTGATGCAGGCGCCACAGGTCAAATTGATTCAATGCTTACTTTGGATTTAAATGTCACTTATATTGGCTTTGACCATTGGTCACTGACAGTGGGTGCTAATAACGTGTTTAATGAAGAACCACCATTTAGTGCTGCTGACTTCATGGGTTACGATCAAGCAACTCATTCAGCCATCGGCGCCTTATGGTACGGTAAAGTTAGCTACCAGTTTTAATTAAACTAGGCTAATGTTTACAGCATGAATACCAAGCGGCGCAAGCCGCTTTTTTATGGCAGTTATTAGCTTACTTTATCAAACAGGGACAGATTATGATTACTTTGTATGGCACGCCCCAAAGTCGCGCATTACGCGTGTCTTGGCTATTAGAAGAGCTAGGCATTGAGTGGCAGTTTTCCTTTGTGGATTTTTCAAAAGGAGATAACCGCGCTGAAGCCTATTTGGCCTTAAATCCCAGTGGTAAAATGCCCGTGATTACGGATGGTGAGCTGGTGTTAACTGAGTCAGCCGCTATTTTACAATATTTGGCTGAAAAGTACGGTAATGGCCGATTTTTACCTATGCCTGGCAGCGCAGCGTCAGCAAAACATCATCAATGGGTCAGTTTTATTATTTGTGAATTAGAGCAGCCTTTATGGAGTATGGGTAAGCACCGCTTTGCTTTACCAGATGAGCAGCGTTTAGATGCCATGTTGCCAGTGGCAAAGTTTGAGTTTAATCGTGCTGCGGCTATTGCTGAATTATGGGTACCAGAATCAGGCTATCTTTGTGGCAGCGAGTTAACCATTGCTGATATTTTATTGGCGCAAACGTTATTGTGGGCCACTATGTTTGAGCAAACCATTCCGCCTAAACTCACCGCTTATCGTGACCGTTTACAACAAAGCCCGAGCTTAGCGGCAGCACTTAAAAAGTCAGCAGCGGCCAAAGCGGCGGCCCAAAGTGAGTAACACTTGATCGAATTGATTGAGTGAGTTTGATGTCACTATCGCTACACCGATAAAACTGACACTAAAAGTCAGCAATAAAAAGGGAAGCCAGAGGCTTCCCATTTTAATGTCATAAAGTGCTCGCTTAAGGGCTTACAGCTGAGCTGCAGCCCATTTTGCGCGGCTCTCACGGCTTTCACTCATGCCCTTGTCAGCACGGAATGATTTGTAGCTTTCCACTTCTAAGGCCACTAAGCTGACTTCAACATCAAGTACGATTTGGCATTCTTTTTTGATGCGCCACGCCGCAGTATTATAAAGCTCAGTGTAAGGCAGTGAGCTTAAAAACTCAGGATTGTACTGAGTGTAAATAGCTTGAGTTGGGTAAACCACAAAGGCTAAACGGCGCTTAGGTTCAGTTTTAAATAACGCTTCGATACCGTCAGTGGTGTTAAGCACTTGCATCTCAATGGTGTCTTCAATTTCAAGCAATTTCTTTTGTGCAACCACAGGCGCTTCAGTTTCACCTGCTTCCCAAGCAATCACCGCTTCAGGAGTGGTTTTAGTTAACTCAGCAATTTGCTCAACCGTTAACCCTAAAGATAACCGTAAACACTGCATTTCAATTGCGTTTAAGTTGTTTGATTTAGCCATGATGTTTCCTAATTTTCTAATACTGTAACGGTATGGGTTTACTGTGTACGTTGATGATGTTAGCTGGTCAAACTTAGGCTATTTTCGTTTCAGCCAAATGTCTTGGATCCAGTCCCACAATGATTCCCACATAATGTCGACCATGCGACCTTTATAGAAGTGACGCACATTGCCTTCTTGGTCGATACAATAAAAGTTATCGCCTTGCTGGCAGATAGCAATATATTCTCTTGGCATGCCGATAGACCAGGCATAGCTGGTCACTTCAGGTAAATAAGTGTGTGAATACGGATCTGATGCAGTGACCATTTCAATGGAGCCATAAATGACATCACTGGCAAATAATAAGTATTCTTTTAAATCATTTGGCAGTGAAATTAAAATTTGTTCTTCCACTTCTACCAGTTGCTCGAATGTCGGTAATTCGAGTGGTACTGGTACCGTTTCACTCAAGTCTTGTAGCATTTCAATGATGTCATTCATCAGTGTATCCAGTCATCGGGCAATAATGGCGGGAGTATAGCCTGAATGGCGCTTTTAACCAATTCAGATTTTATTTTAGGCAAAAAAAAGCACCTTTTAAAAAGGTGCCAAGGGGAGGTAAATAACAAGGGGTACAGGGGCGAACGTTAAACGAGTTAGTGCTTTATTTGAGAGTTTATGCCGCTTGCAGTTCTGCCAAACTCTGACGTTTATAGCTTAACCACGCTTTGTGATACAGCTTGTGTGAAGTTTGACGCAGTTTCACAATTTGCATAAATTCAAGCTCACTGACGGGTCTATGTTGGCGTTGAGCTTGTAATTCGATGTGTTGAATTTGCTCGTAGACATGGTGCTCTGGGCCGCTTTTAATTTCAGCAATCTTATTAAGGTGTAATTGCACTTCAGCAACCATTTGGCTTTGAGGCAGTTTAACCAGCAGGTTTAAATCACGGTAACCAGATGCTTTAGGAGTGGCAAAGCGGTTCTTAACTTGTACGACTTCAGCGTGTGCGACAATGGCTTTATAAGCGCTCATCAAGCTGGCAACATCATTAGTAACAATGGTTGCTCTGGCAATATCGGTGAGGTAGCTGGCATCACCGTCAAATTTAAGGGCGATTTTTTGCTGGGCTCTTTGGTAGCTTTTTATTTTAGGAATAATCGTGTAAGCCTGATTTTGCTGGCTAATTTTAGTCACTAAATTGCTTAGCTCCGATTGTGCCTCAGGGGCACGCTCAAACAAGGCATCTAAATCATGGCTAAATTGCTGCGGCGCCGCCCCGAGAGTATTTTGTAACGCTAATAGGCTGTCGAGATCGTTACTCACAATTTGCCTAAAGTCGTAAGTGGGCTTTACGGGTTTGGTGTCCACCGTTATGGCAATGGCATTGCGGCTTGTCAGCAACAATAAAAAGATAATAAAGGTTCTAAAAATTCGACTCATTGAGTATTCACCTTAGTTCAATATCTGCGTGAAATTGATGGGGCTAGATTAGCTTTAATTAGCTGAATAACACCTGAATACCATGTCGGTTTATGGTGTGGTTAAAAGCAATGTCTTAACGCTGCGCTCAAGAGGCAATGGATTAGGAATAGGTAGATTTTGCGGGCTAATGCTTTTAAGGCGCACAGTTGTACTTTATGTAGCCAAATAATAAGGGCATCAAATGATGCCCTTATTGATTTTTTACTCAAGCTAATGACTTTAAGTTAATGATTACCAGATTTTTACTCGCTCATCAGCGGCGATAAACATCTTGTCACCTTCTTTTACGCCATAAGTCTGGTAAAACTCAGGCATATTAGACAGTGCGCCTAATGCACGGAAGTGACCTGGTGAGTGCGGATCAGTAGCAACGCGGTTACGCAGCGCTTCTTCTTTCATTTTTACTCGCCAAATTTGGCTAAAGCCCATAAAGAAGCGCTCATCACCCGTTAAGCCGTCAATGACCGGTGCTTCTTCACCGTTCAATGACATTTTGTAGGCTTTATAAGCGATGGTTACACCAGATAAGTCACCGATGTTCTCACCTAAAGTTAGCTCACCATTAACGTGTAAATCATCAAATACTTGATAACCATTGTACTGAGTTATTAATGCTTTACCCTTAGCGGTAAAGGCTTTTAAATCAGCTTCAGTCCACCAATCACGCATGTTACCTTCGCCATCAAATTTAGCGCCTTGATCATCAAACCCGTGGCCCATTTCGTGGCCAATGACTGCACCAATGCCGCCGTAGTTTACCGCGTCATCAGCTTCAAGGTTGAAAAATGGTGGCTGTAAAATAGCTGCAGGGAAGACAATCTCGTTCATGGTTGGATTGTAATAAGCATTAACGGTTTGCGGCGTCATGTGCCACTCGCCTTTATCAATTGGCTGACCAAGTTTTGCGATATCTTTGTTATGAGAAACAACCGCAGAACGTTTAATGTTGCCGTGTAAATCATCGGCTGCAATAGTGAGTTTGCTGTAGTCTTCCCACTTATCAGGGTAACCAATTTTAGGATTGAATTTAGCCAGCTTATCTTTAGCTGCAACTTTAGTGTCTTCGCTCATCCAATCCAATGATTCGATGCTAGTGCCGTAAGCGCCACGTAAATTTTCAACCAATTGGCTCATACGGGTTTTTGCTTCTGGTACAAAGTGACGTTTTACATACACTTTACCGACAACTTCACCCAAGGTGCCACTGACTGTGCTTACGCCGCGCTTCCAGCGAGGTTGTTGCTCTTCTTGGCCATTAAGTGTTTTTGAGAAAAACTCGAAGTTTTCATTATCAAGCGCTTCAGATAAGTGACTCGCATTATGAGTGAGTGCCATCCAGGTCATGTAGGTTTTCCAAGTATTAAGATCATTGTCTTTAATTACTTGGTTCATGCCTTCAATAAAGCTTGGTTGGTTAATGATGATGTCAGACTGCTTATCACCACCAAGGGCTGCTAAATAGCCATCCCAGTTAATGTCTGGTGCTAAGGTCGCTAAATCTTTAACTTGATAAAGATTATAAGTTTTAGTGCTGTCGCGGGTTTCAACTACATCCCAATGTTGCTCAGCGATAGCGGTTTCTAATGCTAAAACCGTTTGCGCTGCTTGCTTGCCATTTTCAAGGCCGGCAAGGTCAAACATCTTCTCGATATGCTCAAGGTATTTGCTACGAATATTAACGAAGCGCTCTTCTTCATTGAAGTAGTAATCTTTTTCAGGAAGGCTAAGACCATATTGCCAAATATGGGTGGCGTAACGGCTTGAATCTTTAGCATCAACATTGACATAAAACGCTAATGGTGTGCCGCCACCATTAACTTGGCTTTCGCCAAAATAGGCGGTTAATTCATTTTTATCTTTTAGCGCGGCAATTTGGGCAAATTCAGCTTGGATTGGGCTAATACCTAATTTATTTAAGGTTTCAACATCCATAAATGAACGGTAAAGATCGGCCACTTTTTGCTCATCAGTACCCATTTTAAGATCTGGGTTTGCACTGACATCTTCGATGATGGCTTTAACGTCGTCACGGGCATTTTCGCGCAAGTCGTAAAAGGCGCCGATATTGGTGCGGTCACCAGGGATTTCCGCGGTGTTTAACCAGCCGCCATTTACGTAGAGGTAAAAATCATCTTGTGGGCGAACTGACTTGTCCATATTGTCAAAGCTAATACCTGAGGTAAGGGCTTTTTCAACGGCAACTGCGGTTTCTGTTTTAGCGACTTCTGGTGCTGCGGATTCAGTGACTGCTTTATCTGAATTGCAGGCACTAAGGCCTGCGATAAGTGAGGCGCAAAGCCCACCGATAACTAGCTTTTTCATGTTGTTTCCCTATGCATTGAAGAGTGAAGCCTTTTTATCGGCCTTAATTTTGAGCTGTTTTTATTGTTCACTGCCTTAAGACAGTTTTATGTGACCAACATGTTAAGTCTTAACAGGGGCACTTAACAAGGGCTAAGGCTAGGCTTTTAGTGATAAATTGAGCATTTATTGACTGTGTTGTGTAACTAAAAATTACCAGAATGTTACAGTGGCCATTTATCGTTTTCTATTTGCTAGCCAACAGCTCATAATAGCGACCAATTAGTTTTCACTTGGTTTTATATATGCGTTTAGACAAATTTATCTGCGAGAGCACCGAGCTGACTCGTTCATTAGCAAAAAGAGTTATCAAGTCAGGTGAAGTGACCTGTAATGGTGACGTGGTTAAAGACGCGAGCTTTAAAGTGAAAGATGATACTGAAGTGTGTATCGAAGGTCGTCAAATTAAGATCGTGGGCGAGCGCTACATCATGATGCACAAGCCTGTTGATACCATTTGCTCAACCATTGATGAAGAATATCAATCGGTGTTGGGATTAATGGATATTGAAAAAGTCGATACCCTGCATATTGCTGGGCGTTTAGATGTGGACACCACAGGTTTGGTGCTGATCACCAGCGATGGCCAGTGGTCACATAAAATCACCTCACCTAAAAAAGATTGCGGTAAACGTTACCTTATCGAAGCTGCTGCATCACTTGATCCTGCATTGGTGGAAACCTTTGCCGAAGGGATCCAATTAAAAAGTGAAGACGGCTTAACTAAACCGGCGCTGCTAGAGATCATTGATGAATACCATGCCAGATTAACTATCAGCGAAGGTAAGTACCATCAAGTGAAGCGTATGTTTGCTGCTGTGGGGAATCGGGTGGTCAATTTACATCGTGAAGCTGTGGGTGAAATTGAACTTGATGCTGATTTAGAAGAAGGCGAATGGCGTTTTCTCACCGATGCTGAAATCGCCTCAATTTAACACTTACGCACTGTTAAAACCAAAAAAGCAGCCTAAGGCTGCTTTTTTAATGGCTCAATAAATCGTGAAGGTGTTATTTGCTAAGAGGGCTATTCACTATAGCCAAACAGTGATTTTACCGTTTCTAAGGTATCATCAATGGTTTTGATACTTGAAGGACAAATAAAGATAGTGTCATCACCAGCAATAGTCCCCAAAATCCCTTCAGGCTTACCTATCGAGTCTAATAATCGGGCAATAAGCTGCGCTGCGCCGGGGCTGGTTCTGACTACGATCATCGCTTGGTTATGATCCACATCCAATACCAAGTTTTTAACAGGGCTGCCTGCTGTTGGCACACCTAACTCAGCGGGTAAACAATATACCATTTCTTGCTTAGCATTACGGGTACGTACTGCACCAAACTTACTTAGCATACGGGAAACTTTTGACTGGTTAATATTGCCAAAACCTTCTGCTTGCAGTGCGATTACGATTTCACTTTGGCTACCAAAGCGCTCTTCCTTTAATATCGACTTAAACGTCTTTACGAGTTCATCCTGATTCTTAGTCGCTGGCATATTTTTTTCGTCTTATAGTAATTTTTAAAAAGAATAGATTTTATTCAAAAAAGTAGCTCATTCTGAATAGATAAACGCATCAAGTCAAGAAATAAGCTAAATTGGTGAATAAAAATTCATTTTAGCTATTACTGGCTAAATTAGTCATTATTTATATACATATCATAGAATAAGGAAATTAGTGTGATCTACTAAGGGATAATTGAAATCCTCGCTGTGATCCAGTAATGTGACGCCACAAGAAAACATGATCTGTGTCACAGACCAGACTGAAGTCAATCACTAGAACGTAATTGGAGATCATCATGAAAGTAGCTGTACTTGGTGCTGCTGGCGGTATCGGCCAGGCCTTAGCTTTACTATTAAAAACTCAACTTCCTGCAGGTTCAGAGTTGTCTTTATATGACATCGCTCCTGTTACTCCAGGTGTTGCAGTTGACTTAAGCCACATCCCTACAGATGTAAAAGTGGCTGGTTTTGCTGGTGAAGACCCAACTCCTGCGCTAGTTGGCGCTGATGTTGTTCTTATCTCTGCAGGTGTTGCGCGTAAGCCTGGTATGGATCGCTCAGATCTATTTAATATCAATGCGGGTATCGTAAGAAACCTTATTGAAAAAGTGGCGGCAACTTGCCCTAAAGCATTAATTGGCGTTATCACTAACCCAGTAAATACTACTGTTGCTATTGCGGCTGAAGTACTTAAAAAAGCAGGTGTTTACGATAAGAACCGTTTATTCGGTGTGACGACACTTGATGTTATCCGCTCTGAAACCTTCATCGCTGACCTTAAAGGGCTAAACGTTGCTGATGTAAACATCAACGTTATTGGTGGCCACAGTGGTGTGACTATTCTGCCACTTCTTTCACAAGTTGAAGGCGTAAGCTTTACTGATGAAGAAGTTGCAGCGCTAACAACACGTATCCAGAATGCGGGTACTGAAGTTGTTGAAGCTAAAGCGGGTGGCGGTAGTGCGACTCTGTCTATGGGTCAAGCGGCATGTCGCTTTGGCCTATCATTGGTTCGCGGCCTACAAGGCGAAGCTAACGTGGTTGAATGTGCTTATGTTGATGGCGGCAGTGAACATGCTGACTTCTTCGCACAACCTGTATTACTTGGTAAAAACGGCGTAGAAAAAGTATTACCATACGGCGATGTTAGCGCATTTGAAGCTAATGCCCGTGATGCAATGCTTGATACATTAAACGGCGACATCAAACTTGGTGTTGAGTTCGTTAAGTAAATTTAAGCTTATCAATTATTGATAACTTGATTTACCGATAAAAATGCGAAGCCTTTGGCTTCGCATTTTTGTTGCTGACAGGCTAAAGTTGCTGCAAGGGAAAAAGACCTAAGCCCTTTACCAACTAATCAGTTTTCCTTGCCAATCAATAAAGCTGGCTTGTCCATCGTAGTAAATTCGGTCAATTTCAGCGTTGTCATCTTCACTACTTTCGCTTCCAGCTTCCAGCTTCCTTAATTGCGTTATTGATATTCAGTAATTGCGACGCGACAAATTCAGCAGTAAATAATTTTTCAGCGGGCACTTTGGCCTGAAAAGGTTTGGATAATGGGGTGTCTGTGGTGCCGGGATGAAAAGCAATGAGCTTTACGTTTTTGGCACGCCGAGCATATTCAATCGCCGCGGTTTTAATTAGCATGTTTAGCGCAGCTTTTGAAGCGCGATAGCTATACCATCCTCCCAAGCGATTATCACTAATACTGCCTACTCGGGCGCTGAGCACATTAATAATACAGCCCTGTTTACCTGCAACCAGTTTGACTAAATACTGTAGCCACAGCATAGGGGTAATGGTGTTTGACTCAAACAAAGCCTGCATTGCCTCAGGGTTAACATCTTCTAAGCGCTTTTCAGGGGCTATTGTTTTAAAGGGGAGAGTTTTAGAAACTGTGTTTTCTGAGGCGCTCCCTGTTGCTGCGCCAGTCATTTGATACTGATTGTGCAATCTGCCATTACAAATAAATACCCGAGTAATTTTACCTTTAAACGGCTGCAATTGCTGGCACAGTGTGGCAATGGCGTCTGCTGAATAATCGCAGCTAATATGTTGCTGAGTTATGGGGTTAGTACTTTCATTAGCCAATTTCGTCTCAGCAGTTGCAGATTGGCTGATACTGATGAGGTGCTTTATGTCAGTTGCCGTATCTTGCTTAATCAGTGCTGCAATAATGGCCTTTGCAATCCCAGAAGATGCACCAATGATTAACGCAACTGAGCCTGAATTTGCAGTGAATGATTGGCTCAAGTAAATCTCCTTGGGTTGATGGCTGATTGTAGCTATGGCTTTAAGCAGTTAACTCACTATTTGATGCTACAGCTACCATCTTCACAGCGCTGCTTACCGGTTAACAGGTAGGATAATTTGTAGCGGTGTTTTGCAAAACCAAGATAAGCCACATCGGCTAATGGTTTGATGCAAGGTAAGCGCAATAACTGTACCCATTGATGTTTTCCTGTAAGTGCCCAAGCTTTTGCCGTCACATCCAGTCCCAGTAATATTTCGCCATGGTTGGTTTCTGCATGCAAAATTTTGTTGGCTTTTTCTAAGTCGATATGGGGATACTTTTCGGCAAAACCGTCTTGGTTTAAATCAGCCAGCTCAATTTTGTGCAAGCGGTCATGTTGCTTTAATTGTTGCATTTCATTGCTGCATAAGGGGCAGGCACTGTCGTAAAAAATCCGTAATTCCATCTCGATACCTCTATGGTTAATTACTAAGTTCTAAATTAACTCAATAAGTTACTACAATGAATAATACGTCAAATGTGCTTGTTTAGATCTTTGTTGCTGGCTTATAGTCGCTATTATTGTAAGTTTTTGAATGTTATTATCTAGTTAACTAAAATGTTTCGGAGCAAAAAATGAAGAAGCCCTGTAAATTTTCTTCTTTACTCGTGTTCTCCTTGGTGGCTTTAACCAGTCCCTTTCTCGCGTATTCTACTGCTGCTGAGCAGACTACAACAGCTGCATCATTTGACCCCAGGCCCGTTAAAGTCCTGCAAATTGATGTGGGCAGTGATTTTCGAGAACGATTTTTACCTGGTGAAGTAAAAGCCTCAGAAAAAGCCGCTTTATCTTTTAGGGTTGCTGGTGAAATTGCTGACATTTTTGTGCGCCCCGGCGATGCCGTGGAGCCCGGCCAAGTGCTTGCGCAACTTGATGGCGCTATTTATATACAGCAATTGGCTGTCGCTCAGGCGCAATTTGAATTAGCTAAAGTTCTGTTCGAGCGTAATGCATCTTTGGTTGAGCAAGGGGTGGTTTCGCGTAATGATTACGATCAAACCAAAAGCGATTACACCATTGCCCAAGCCGCATTAGACAAAGCCAAAGCAGATGTGACTTACACCAAATTATTGGCTCCTTACAAAGGCATCATTTCTAAACGCAGCAAGCGTGCTTTTGAATATGTTCAAGCCCAAGAAGAAGTGATGGGAATTCGGATCGAATCAGCCATTGATATTAGTTTTCAGTTACCTGAGCAGTTTATTGGTGCGATTCAAAAAGCCGGTTCAAGCTTTGATAAGATGCAAAACCTTGAGGTGAAGTTTGACAGTCGCGATCGTTGGTATGCTGCCAGTTTAAAAGAGCTCAATACCATTGCCGACTCAACCACAGGTAGTTACACCATCATTTTAACCCTGCCAATGCCTGAGCAACTTAATGTGCTACCGGGGATGTCGGCCCAAGTAAAAGTCAAACTGCCTGCCAGAACCGCTGATGCTCATCCTAAAATTCCTGCTGGTGCTGTGATTACTGAAAATGAAACTGACTTTGTTTTTATCTGGTCTCCAAAGGCGTTAACCCTTGAAAAAGTACCAGTAAAATTAAAAGGCAATCGCTTAATATCTGGCCTTGAAGATGGTGACTGGTTAGTCGTTGCTGGAGCATCTGAGCTTAAAGATGGCCAAGCTGCGGTGCAATGGATTAAAGAGCGAGGCTTATAAATATGAACAGTAATTTTATCTATAGCATGCTTAAAAGTGTTGGCCTGCTGCTGGCGGTTATGACTCTGAGTGGCTGTGACAAAAGCCCCGATATTGAGCCCAATGTTACTAGAGTTACGACTTACGCTTTACCGGTTGTAGATAACTCGGTGATCCGTGAGTTTAATGGTGTTGCTAGAGCGCAAGACTTAACTAACCTTTCTTTTCGTGTTGGCGGCCGTATCGCGCAAATTCCTGCGAGCAAAGGCAAAAAAGTCGAAAAGGGAGATTTACTGGCGATATTAGAAAAAACTGACTTTGAGATTGCTTTAAGCGATCGAAGGGCACGTATGGAGGTTAATTTTAAACAATCTGAACGTGGTAAACAGTTGGTGGCTAAGCAGTTAATGGCGCAATCTGATTATGATCAAATGAATGCCCAGTACTTAGTAGCAAAAGCCGAGGCAAGGCAAGCAGAGCTTAATCTGCAATACACTGAGCTAAGAGCGCCCTTCTCAGGGGTGATCAGTGATGTATTTTTAGAGTCTTTTGAAAACGTGCAGCCGGGCGTGCCAGTGGTAAGTATTCAAAAGATTGAGCGCATCGAAGTGGATGTACAAATTCCTGATATGTTGATTGCGGTGTCAAAGAAGGCTAAGGACAGAAGCGTAGGCGCATTGCTAGAGGTCAGTTTTGAAGCCTTTCCTAATGCCACATTTGATGGCCATTTACTGGAAGTTAACACCGAAAAAGATCCCGCAACTTCAACCTATATAGCCACAATTGCCGTTGACTTAGACCCTAAATATAAAGTGCTTGAAGGTATGCCTGCCAAGGTGAAAGTTGACTTAAGCCACCTTACTTACACCTACAACCGACAGTTCTTGGTGCCTATCGAAGCGGTGATTATGCAAGATGGCAGTGACATTGTAATACAAGACAGTGGTGTTTGGCTGTTTGATAAATCTGATCAATCTATCCAGTATCAGCACGTGACTTTAGGTGTGATCGTCGGCGACAGAATTGAAGTTATCGATGGGCTAAAAGATGGCCAAGTGATTATTCAAACGGGCGCTTCACGTTTAGTGGCTGGTCAAAAAGTACAAGTAGTAGGGGGAGTGTAGGCTGATGATTGTATTGTTAATAAACCCATTACTCACAATCGTTCCAGCTAACACAAAGGAAAGTGTCATATGAATATTGCAGGCTACTTTGTCAAAAACACCGTCATTAGCTGGATGTTTACCCTGATCTTATTGATCGGCGGCTTAATGTCATTTACCGGCCTTGGCCAATTAGAAGACCCACCATTTACCATTAAAGATGCGGTAGTTGTCACCCTGTACCCAGGGGCGACCTCAACGGAAGTTGAGGAAGAAGTGACCTACCCAATCGAAAAGGCCATTCAAGAATTGCCTTATATCGATACTCTCAAGTCATTAAGCACATCGGGAATGTCACAAATTACTGTGACCATGAAAAATAACTACGGCCCTGATGAGCTTCCACAAATTTGGGATGAGCTGCGCCGCAAAGTGAATGATATGTCGTCCAGCTTACCGCCAGGTGTTCAGGCCCCGATGGTCAATGATGACTTTGGTGATGTTTACGGGGTGATGCTAATGGTCAGCGGTAGCGATTACAGTTACCGCGATATTTTAGATTACGTCGATTACGTTAAACGTGAATTAGAGCTCGTGCCAGGTGTGGGTAAAGTGTCATTGGCAGGCAATCAACAAGAACAAGTTTTCGTTGAAATGTCGCTTAACAAAGCTGCCAGTTCTAATATCGACCCATCTTTAGTGAGTAACCTGCTTAACTCACAAAATATGGTGTCTGATGCCGGTAACATTCAGGTTGCCGGTGACAACTTAAAAATCCGTACCAGTGGTGGCTTTAAGTCTGTTAGCGAGTTAGAAGGGCTGATTATTCCAGGCACCCAAGGCGATAAGCTTATTTACTTAAAAGATGTCGCCACAGTATCGCGGGGCTTTCAAAATATTCCCACCAATCTACTGACCTTTAATCAGCACAATGCGATCAACATTGGCATCGCATTTTCAACCGGGGTGAATGTGGTTGAAGTGGGTAAAGCCATTGACGCCAAGCTTGCCAGTATTGAAAGTGTCCGCCCAGCGGGCATGATGATTGAAACCATGTATAACCAGCCTAATGAAGTAGATGCTTCAGTGGGCAGCTTTGTATGGAACTTAATTGCCGCGGTAGTGATCGTAATCGGCGTGCTACTGGTCTTTATGGGCATTAAGTCAGGTATTTTAATAGGGTTAATTTTGTTCTTAACCTGTTTAGGCACCTTCATGTTGATGCTGCAAGCAGAGATTGAGCTGCAGCGAATATCCTTAGGGGCGTTAATTATTGCCTTAGGGATGCTGGTGGATAATGCCATTGTTATTGTTGAAGGCATATTAATCGGCAGGCAGCGGGGCCAAACGACTTTAGAAGCTGCTCAAAGCATTGTAAAACAAACCATGTGGCCATTACTTGGTGCGACAGTGATTGCTATTACTGCCTTTGCGCCAATCGGTTTATCACCTGATGCTACCGGTGAATTTGCGGGATCTTTATTCTGGGTATTACTGTTTTCACTGTTTTTATCTTGGATTACTGCCATTACCATCACACCATTTTTTGCGCAGTTATTTTTTGGAAAAGATGCTGAAAAAGTGGAAGGTGAGCTTAAAGATCCCTACGGTGGTGCCTTTTTTGTGTTTTACAAAGTATTACTCGATTGGTGTATGAAGCATCGCTGGGTGAGTGTTATCGCCGTGGTGATGGCATTTTGTATTTCGATTTATGGCTTTGCTTACGTTAAGCAATCGTTTTTCCCGCCTTCTACCACGCCGATTTTCTTAGTGGATGCCTGGATGCCAGAAGGCACAGATATTCGTGAAACTCAGGGTATTGTCGAGGGCATGGAGTCCATCGCCATGGGGCTTGATAATGTTGAGTTTGTTGGCTCGAGCATAGGTAAAGGCTTTCCGCGTTTTCTACTGACTTACTCGCCAGAGAAAAACTACGCATCTTATGCGCAAATGGCTATTCGCACCGAAGATTTTGAGTCTCTTAGTGAGGTAATGACTGAATTTAGAAGGGCAGTCGAAGCTAAATACCCGCAGACGCAGTTTAAGTTTAAGCGCTTAGAAATCGGCCCTTCAACAGACGCTAAAATTGAAGCGCGTATTAGCGGCGCAGACCCTGATGTATTGAGAAGCATTGCAGCGCAAGTGATGGAGATATTCCAGGCCACACCGGCAACCGTTAACGTGCGTCATGACTGGCGTGAACGGGTGAAATACATTGCGCCTCGCTTTAATGAAACCCAAGCAAGACGTTTAGGTATCGTAAAAAGTGAAGTAGATGAAGCGATTAAGTTTTCGTTTACAGGGTTACAAATAGGGGTATACCGCGAAGGGACGACCTTATTGCCAATCATTGGCCGTTTACCAGAAGATGAGCGTATTGATATCGACTCACTTGAAAGTGTTCGTATTTGGAGCCCTGCGCTGTCTGCCTTTGTACCGCTGCAGCAAGTGGTTGATGGGTTTGAGGTTAAGTTTGAAGATCCCATTATTCAACGCCGGGATCGCAAACGTACCTTAACGGTATTTGCCGATACGGATTTTGAGTATGATATTTTACCGGCGCAATTGTTTGCCCAAATTAAGCCACAAATTGAAGCGCTAGAATTACCTGTGGGTTATGAGCTGCAGTGGGGCGGTGAGTTTGAATCATCCAATGATGCACAAGAGTCATTATTTGCCACCTTGCCACTGGGCTTTTTATTCATGTTCTTAATCACGGTATTCTTGTTTAACTCAGTGAGAAAACCATTAGTGATTTGGGCGTGTGTGCCGCTGGCCATTATTGGTATTACCTCAGGCTTATTGATTTTAGATAAACCCTTTAGCTTTATGGCGCTGCTGGGAATGTTAAGTTTATCGGGTATGCTACTTAAAAACGGTATTGTCTTGCTGGATCAAATTAACACTGAGATTAATGACGGCGTCGAAACCTTTGAAGCGGTATTTAACTCAACCGTTAGCCGTGTTAGACCCGTTTGTATGGCTGCTATCACCACCATTTTAGGGGTGCTACCGCTATTGACCGATGCCTTCTTTGAGTCATTAGCGGCGGTAGTGATGTTTGGTCTTGGGGTTGCAACCATATTGACATTAATCATAGTGCCGGTGTTTTACCTTATTTTCTTCAAGGTAAGTTATAGAAATTATAAAGAGTTTTAGTAAGCCAACTAGCTTGAAGTTAATCCTGTGGTAGTTGATTTTCTTTAAGCTGACTAATTAAGGTAAGTTAACTAAGCTATCAAGCACGTAAACTCGCATAATGGTTTGTTTATCGCTATAAATAGGAGAGTCAGCAGAGTTTACGTTGGCTCTTTTTTTATTTGATCTTTACTAGATGTATTCACGTATTGCGCATTGGTATACAAAAACAGTATACAAAAACGCGTATTCAAAATGAGGCTTTCTATGTCAATTAGCCAAGCAATTATTAAAGTTACTAATTTACGTTTACGTACTTTCATCGGCTTTAACCCTGATGAACGAGAAAAGCAGCAAGATGTTGTTATTAATATTGAAATTCAGTACCCAGCCGATAAGTCTTTTCAAACTGATGATGTCGCTGATGCGCTGAACTACAAGATAATCACCAAGAAAGTGATCCAACATGTTGAAGAAGGTCGATTTTTATTACTGGAAAAATTAGTTGCTGATGTGCTGGCAATTTGCAGTGAGCATCCTTCCATTACCATGTCGCGGGTGACAATCGACAAACCACACGCATTACGTTTTGCCGACTCTGTTTCATTATCATTAGAGCAGCGAAAATAAAGTGAGTTTTAATTTGGCACGAGTTGCCATAAGGAAAACACATGATTTCTGAAGAAGCACGTAAAGTACAGCAAGTACTGATTGAGCGAGGTCTTGAAACCCCAGTCGTTGAAAATGATATGACTAACGAGCAAAAAGTGGCTCGCATTCAAGGATTGATGACAGAAGTTATCTCTACCCTTGGACTTGATTTAACCGATGACAGCTTATGTGAAACCCCTCATCGAATCGCCAAAATGTATGTTAATGAAATCTTCTCTGGGCTTGATTACAACCACTTCCCTAAAGTCACCCAAATTGACAATAAAATGGGCGTAGATGAAATGGTTAAAGTCAGTGATATTAGCGTGGTTAGTACCTGTGAACATCACTTTATTACCATCGATGGTGTTGCCAATGTTGCTTATGTGCCGGGGCGCAAAATTATTGGTTTATCTAAAATTAACCGCATAGTGAAATTTTTTGCCCAGCGACCTCAAGTACAAGAGCGACTCACCCAGCAAGTGCTGGTGGCACTGCAAACCTTGCTTGAAACCGACGATGTTGCCATTAGTATCAATGCCACCCATTACTGCGTTAAATCCCGAGGCATTATGGATACTCAATCCTATACCAAAACCTCCGCACTAGGCGGCTGCTTTAAAGCTAACCCTGCCTCAAGAGCTGAATTCTTTGCTAAGAGCTAATCGGCTTTAGCTTGAATCATACTTTAAAGGTCATTAATTTCGAGTCAATGAGGCTATTATTAATTGCTTATGATTAATTGCAATGATAAACGACTGCATTAATGACCTTTTTTAACACTTCTTATTTTCAATAAAAATCATCATAAGAGAACTGCAATGAAGCAAACTATTTTCATTACTGGCGTCGGCAAACGTATTGGTTACGCCTTAGCAAAGGACTTTCTCGCTAAAGGCATGAAGGTCATCGGCACCTTTAGAACCCATTACCCCTCTATTGATGAATTAGCTGAATTAGGTGCCGACCTTTATCAATGTGATTTGTGCATTCCTGCTGAAATAGACGATATGTTAGCGCGCATTAATGACACCCATGACGAGCTTCATTGCATCATTCATAATGCATCTGACTGGCATAACGATAAAACCAAGCCGGGCATGACCTCAGCCGATATCATGAACCGAATGATGAATATTCACGTCAGTGCGCCTTATCAAATAAACTTGGCTCTGGCCGACAAATTAATCGCTTCAGCAAGTGGCAATATTGGCAGTGCTAATATTATTCATATTACCGATTACGTGGCAGAAAAAGGCAGTAAAAAGCATATTGCCTATGCGGCCAGTAAAGCGGCAATGCACAATTTAACCCTGTCATTTGCGAGTAAACTTGCGCCTATGGTGAAAGTCAATTCCATTGCCCCTGCGATGATTTTGTTTAATGAAGGCGACGATGAGGCCTACAAAGCAAAAGCGCTAGCCAAAGCCATACTGCCTAAAGAGGCGGGTAACCCTGAGATCATTGAATTAGTTGATTACCTGACAAGCAGTCAATACGTCACTGGTCGCAGTTTTGCGGTGGATGGTGGCCGTCACTTAGCCTAACTGTGTTTGCTATTGAGTTTATATAGGGGAGCTACGGCTCCCTTTTTAATGGCTGAATATTTTAAATAGACATCTAGACGTCTTATTGTTAGTGTGGAGTACCACTGGTTTTTGGTTGTTTTTTATCCGGCTATTAATTCGAAAGTTTATCCGGCAAACAACTTTTTGGTAGATGGCCCAATTTGAATATCTTAAGGTAAAGGAAGGCATTATGACGGCAGAAAACATGAAACTGGAATCACTGGCATTACATTATGGCTACGAGTCGGAAGCGACCACCAAGGCCGCAGCAGTGCCGATTTACCAAACCACGTCTTACACCTTTGATGATACCCAGCATGGTGCCGATTTATTCGATTTAAAAGTGGCTGGTAACATCTATACCCGCATCATGAACCCAACCACCAACGTGCTTGAGCAGCGCTTAGCCGCCATCGAAGGCGGCATTGGTGCCTTAGCGGTGGCATCAGGTATGGCGGCCATCACCTATGCGATACAGGCGCTCACCCAAGTAGGCGATAATATTGTTAGCACTAGCCAGTTATATGGCGGTACTTATAACTTATTCGCCCATACATTGCCCCGCCAAGGGGTTGATGTACGCATGGCGGCCTATGATGACTTTGACGGCTTAGATGCGCTAATTGATGATAAAACCAAAGCGCTGTTTTGTGAGTCCATCGGCAATCCAGCGGGTAACGTGGTCGATTTACAACGCTTGGCCGACATTGCCCATAAACATGGGGTGCCGTTAATTGTCGATAATACTGTGGCAACGCCCGTGCTTTGCCGCGCTTTTGATCATGGCGCAGATATTGTGATCCACTCACTGACCAAATACATTGGCGGCCATGGCACCACTATTGGCGGGGTGATCATTGATTCAGGTAAATTTGATTGGGTCGCCAATAAAGACCGCTTTGCGATTTTAAATCAACCCGATCCGTCTTATCACGGCGTGGTGTACACCGAAGCCTTTGGCCCCGCTGCCTATATTGGCCGCTGCCGGGTCGTGCCCCTAAGAAACACCGGCGCAGCTTTATCACCCCAAAGTGCGTTCTTATTACTCCAAGGGCTAGAAACTTTAAGTCTGCGCATGGAACGCCATTGCAGTAATGCCCTAGCGTTAGCCGAGTATTTACAGCAACACCCTAATGTAAGCTGGGTAAACTACGCTGCGTTAGCTGATAGCCCATTTAACGCGACATGTAAAAAAATCACCGGCGGTAAAGCCTCAGGCATTATCAGTTTTGGGATAAAAGCAGCCGATGCACAGGCGGGTAAAGTGGCTGGTGGTAAATTTATTGATGCGCTGCAAATGGTGCTGCGATTAGTGAATATTGGCGATGCAAAGTCACTGGCTTGTCACCCTGCCAGTACCACCCATCGTCAGTTAGACAGCGCAGAATTAGCTAAAGCTGGGGTATCAGAAGATTTAGTACGTATTTCGGTGGGCATTGAGCACATCGATGACATTATTGCCGATATCAGCCAAGCGTTAGATAAAGCGGTGAGTTAACGCCAGTGTTTTAATGAGTTCTCAGCCTAATATTAAGCCCATCATGATATTGTCGTGATGGGCTTTTTTTGCATGTTAATTGCTGACATATTAATGGTTTATATATAGGATATGCGCCTTGTAGGGGTGATAATTATTGGTAGCGGCACATCCCAATATTCTACTGGGAGTTGGCTCACTTGCTGGCAGTCGTGGGCAAAGCCCACTGCTAATGGTTTCCCATCAATCACTTGGCACAAAGTGCGATCGTAATAGCCACCGCCCATGCCCATGCGATTGCCCTTGTCATCAAACGCAACCAGTGGAGTGACAATCATATCCAGTTTGTTTACTGGGATAATATCTTGCACCGACAACGCAGGCTCAGCGATACCATATTGATTGAATACCATTTTTGATTCGGCATGGTAATGCAAAAACAACAAGTTACCTTTGCTAAATGGGTGAATGCGAGGTAAGTAGGTTTTTACCCCGATGTGCCAAAGGGCTTCTATTAATTTTTGTGTTGCCAGTTCTCCGTCATGGCTGATGTACAGAGCCACTGTTTGGGCATTTTTTTGCTGTATTTCTGCCAGCATATGGCGGCAGGCAATTAACGAAAGCTGGTGCTGTTCTGCTTGGGTATAACTTTTACGTTCTTGACGAATATGCCGGCGAATAAAGTCACGGTTCATGCCTTGGCTATCAAATAAGGCGTAACGTTCTTGATCGCTCAATTCAAAACCTTGGTCTTGATGGCTCAGGTTATCAATATCAAGATGTTGATTATCATCTGCCACAATACTCAGGGTTTGATGCGCACCAATATGGTGTTTATTGCTTTGCGTTATGGTATTTGCAGACTTATTGATAGAAGAGAAATAAGTAATATTGATAGTTGGAGTGCGAGCTGGTGAAGGTTCGACCGAAATGGCATTGGTCATTAAGCGGGTCATACTCATTATTGGCGGTACTCCATACTTGCCATGTCTATTAAGGTTAGAGTACTGCGTTCGAGGGTATTTTAAAAGGGCGACTGGCTAAAATATCCCCCAGCCAGTCGCTTTATGGATAGTTATTTGTCCAGCTTTAAAGATTTAAGCAATACGGCGCAGTCGTATTCAGATACTGCGGTTTTGGCCTTTATCCAGAATCGTCTGCGGGTGGTGATAATCCCTGTTGCAACCGCTAATACTGCTATCTCAATATAAATAAACGGCATATATTGAATAGCCGGATCCAGTGCAGCGCCTAAGTATCGCGAGTAATTCGAATAGTGCTCTGGTATAAATTGCACTCGAGAGCTTACGGTTTCTAAGCCGAATTGGAGCGCTGCGACGCCAGCTACAGCAGCCAAACCTGCCAGTATTTTGAAGTACCACTTTTTAGGCCCAAAAAAGCCCGCAAAAACCAAATATAAACTCAGCAGTAACCCGCCACCCACTAACATGTTGGTGGGGAGCAAAGGGTAATGGCTAAGGGTGAACAGGATAGCAACAAGGTTCAGTAAAAAGTACGATACTACATAGCCAGAAAGTACAGTTAACCCTAGCCGTTTGGGCTGACTAATTTGCTTCCAATACAGTTTAGGAATAGCGACATATAATCCCCAAAACCATGCAAGGACGATAGGGTAGTTTGACCAAGTGGGGAGTCCATAAAGGCCGAATCTCGCTAACAGTAAATCAATAAAAAATTGATAATGACTTAGCAGCCCCGAGCGATACTCAGCATCATAAATCATTTCAGGTGCTAGCATGGCAAAACACATAGCTACCATAGCTAAAATTAGTCCCCAATTGACAACGCCTTTGACCAACTGCCATGCAAAACCCTGATTGTTATCTTTTTTAAGTTGAGATACCAAGCTTTGGTAGTTGCTGATGACCGCCTCTTTGATATCTTTTGATACCCAGTTTTCAGTCAGTAAGGCAATTTTTGTTTTGGTTTCATGGGCTTCAATAATATTTTTAATGGCCGGAATCGCTAAGGCTTTCTTATCATCGTCTTTGTCTCCGGCGGCTAACTTTTTGGCATTTTTCCACACTGCTGGGTCATATACGCCACCGGCATTGTGAGTCACATTGTTGGTACCTGCAAAGCACAGGGTGGTATCGGTGTTATCTATGGTCGCGGTATATTGTAGGGTCGGTAGGTTGGCAGTAAAACCATAGATGAACGTACAGCCATTTAGGGCTTCAGTAACGTCAATTTCATTCACGTCACTGATGTTGTTAATAATATTAAAGCCCGCATTGGTAACGTAATCTGTTATCCACTGGTGATAATCGGGGCTGTTGATAAACCATTTAGTTGATCGTTTTGCATCGCCATCAATGGTGTAGCTGTAATATAAATATCCGCCGCCATCACAAGTTTTACAGGTGACTTGACCTGAGCCATTACAGGTGTAACAGGTTTTTGTCCCGCTGCCATAACATGATGAACACGACTCTGTGGTGTAAACGGTGCGGTTATTGTGATCTTGCCTAGTCACATGATGACGGCCGCTGCCGCTACAAGATGTACATGATGTTGAGCCATTGCCATTACACGATGAGCATGAACATTTGCCGCGGCCATTACAGATATGGCAAATATCTTCACCCACATAACTATCAGGTGCTGAACCTAGATTGGTATCTTTAATGATAAAGTTTTTGGCGACATCAGCGGTTAAGATTTTTTTAAAGGTCTCATTAAAAAATCCATTTTGACCACTGACATACTCTTTGGCTTTATTGTGGGCACAATCACACGCTTGCGATGAGCTTCCTGACTGTATGCCTGATGGACAATAGCCACCGT
Source organism: Shewanella sp. 10N.286.51.B2 (assembly GCF_041469265.1). Lineage (NCBI taxonomy): Bacteria > Pseudomonadati > Pseudomonadota > Gammaproteobacteria > Alteromonadales > Shewanellaceae > Shewanella > Shewanella sp. 10N.286.51.B2. The sequence continues at coordinate 4,506 of NZ_JBFRKH010000041.1, read as the reverse complement.
GTTCGTGTTTGGTTACCCCAATTTCAATTGTCCAACCAAAATGAAATTTAACATTGGTGGTTTTGGCGCTTTCATCACTTAATACCACAGGGACATTTACCCCCGTTAGCTCTTTACCGTTTGAGCGGATAAAATCTTGAAATTGTTCTAATTTACTCACGTAATATGTCCTGTTAATCAATGCGTGAAAGACTAAAAATTATGTTATCAGTTAACGTTAACTATGCTGTTAAAGCTTAATGTTGAAAGTGGTCTCATCATTTTTGAGGTAGACCCACTGCCGCACCGAGTTATGGCCTGGAGCGCTGACTTTAATGTCGTAACCACCGGCAGGCAGTTTCATTCCCGCTTGGTATTTGGGCTTTATATTCATCACTGCCACCTTGGCATTGTTAACATTGGTTTTAATGGTTAAAGGTAAAAGCGGCGCATGTGCTTGCGCTGACTGCGATGGTTTTTTTGTGACAGTTAATGGCGACATAATCGCTTGATCAAAGCGGTGAATTGGCTCACTGATGGCATCAAATCCCTGGGTGATAAACAGGCTTTGATCAATGGCTGTGCCAATTGGTTGCACCATAGGCTGAGTGACCAATAGCCACTTAAGCGCATAAGAAATGCTGGCAGAGTCATTTTTTTTCATTTGCTCAAAAAAGTAGTGCAGCGCTGAGCCATTAGCGGTGTAATGATTACCGCCTAGCGACAGTGGCACCACAAAAATAGCCACTAATATCCCCGCTGAAATAGCCGGTTTTATATAGGGTTTTGTAGGGCGGGCCTCGGCGTTTGAGGCGCGCTTTGCTTGTACTAACTCAAATGCTTTCATGGGTAGCTTTAACACGGTTAGCAACACCAACGCCAAGCTAATTGACATGGAAATAGGCGGAATAATCGTTGCTCTTAGGGCTGACTTACCGCTTGATTCAAATGCGCCGCCGTCAGCAAACTCAGCTTGCTGAGCTTCAAGTACATTAAGATACTCGGTGGTTTTGCGCTGAATATTAGGCTCAATGATGCGCTGCTTAAACTCACGATTATTCCAATCAGCAAGGGTTGGGTTCACATACAGTTCTGCCATTTTAGCTGCTATGCGGCGCTGAATATCGCCCTGTTGCTGAAACTGCTGCCAGCTTAAATTAGGCGGCATATCATTGCCTTGCTTCTTCATGGCTGCACGCCATTTGGCATCCGCTTGTTGGCGCACTTTTTTACTGACAGCATTATCAAAACTCACTCTGTCAGCCATAACCCAAGTGCTTGGTAACATTAGGCCTTTTTGTTTTAATCTGGCGTTGACTTTAGCACTGGTTATTTCATGGTGCCTGAACTCATGTATGCTTGATATCCCTAATGGATAACCGCCAGATTCTTTGACAAAATCTGGCTCCATTTTTACCATCAGCACGCTTTTGTAATGATTTACATCGTTAGTGAATATCATTCTATGATCTTTAAAACCGGCATCGCCGCCCATAGCAGCATCAACGGCTTGCATTGCGGTAAATAGGCCTAAGGTCATTACCCCGCTAATAATTGAATTACCGACATTTTCCGAGGTCGAAATCTCTTCTCGCTTTAGCCAATCATCAGGGGGAATATAGCCAATACCGTATTTGGCGATTTCTTGGTCATAACCGGTTTGTAAACGCTCGAAACAGCGATCGCGACTGCTGCCTTTTTTCATGTCGGCGCATTTATTACGACGCTCAAAATAGTCATACACCTTTGGGGCGATTTGTTGGGCACGGGACTCCACGCGGGCTTCGTAAGCATCAGTCCCTTTTTGGTATTTTTCCCAGCCTTGTTTAACTTGGTTTTGGGTGTCTAGCCAATATTCATTGGAACGCTCTGGCGAGCTGGCCAGTGCTTGGTTGTAATCATTAGAACCTTGAGCGTACTCTTTATAGCTATCTTGTAGGCGCAGGCGAAAACTATCGTAGTCACTATAGTGCAGATCGAAATTCGACATGGCGCGGTCACGGACAAATTTTTCCATGATGGCCCGTTTTTGCTGTTCTAAATCATCGACCAGCTTATCATCGGCATACACAAGGCCGCCAAATACAGACAGAAAGGTTTTTTCGGTGGCGTTATGTTCACTATCGGGATCGTAATGGATCCCTTCAAATTGAATAGACTTTTCAATAAGCGCGCTGCGTAGAACCTGTGATAAGTAAGCTTGTTGGCGCTCCTGTGGGCTTGATGTATCAATAATAAAATGATCCACTAACCACTTTTGACCAAAGAAAACTGTTGGCCACACTATCAGTGCAATCAGTGCAAAATACCCCAATGCCCGCGACACTTTGGCAACGCGGCGGCCCTTTAGTAATAAGTCTGCTAGCAGCAGCGTCACCCCTATACCACTGATGGTGCGACCAAATAACTCAATGGCGTGCAATTCATCTTCGCTGGCATTACGGCCACCGGCGACATCGGTTAAGGCGGCATTAAAAACGGCTTCAGGAAATAAATACACCACTGAGCAAATGAACATCAGTAGCATCCACCAAAAGGGTTTGCCCATTTGGGTTATTTGCGCTTCACGTTGCTGCTGATGCTTGGCTTTAGCCTGCGCTGAATGCTGCTTTGATTTAACCTTATTTAACGCTTGCTCAGCCGCTTGCATTTTTTGTTGTGTCGGGGTGCTATTGAGTAGATCGGTAGCAAAGGGGCTATGATTGTTATTGGTCATTGTTATTAATCATTGTTGTTATCGGTCTAGTTCTAGTTCTAGTTCTCGTTTCAGTTTTAGTTATTTAGCATTGCTGCTTGGCAAGGTTAAGATGATGCTGTCACCTGTATGGGTATCAATTTTTTCATCGGTGATAGTGGGAAAACCATGCTCCAATAACGGCGTAGGCGTGCTGGCTGGCACCACTTTAGCTTTCGCGCTATAGATGGATTTAAGGCCGGAGGTTAATGATAAATAGTAACCTTCATGCTGGTAGCCGAGCATTTCTTTAAAGCGATCAAAGTCAGCATCTACTGGCAGTGAGACAATGTATTGACCTAAATCTGTCACTGCTTGATAGCGCTGCGCTGGCACGGCGGCATTAAACAACTGCTGACAGATCTTGTAAGGCGTGGCATCGACAATGACACCATCAGGCAGATTATTTTTACTCAGTTTGAGCAACTGTGACTGATGATAATCCGTGCCATTAAGTGAATAGCTATACACTTTCATTCCTAGTCGCTGAGCGCGTTGTTTTACCCCAGAGTTTTGCATGTAGCTGCGAATATCAAGGTGGATCCCTGAGTTGTAACCCAGTTTTGCTCTTAGCTTTTTGAGTGCATCAGTGCTGGTGTGATCTTGATAACGGGAGCGATATCGTTTGGTACCATAATTGCTAGCGCGCTCAATATTAGTGTGATTTTCTAGATAGTAAGCATCGTTACTTGCGCCTTTGCGTAAGTCGCTGCGCAAGATATCAATGCTGGTAGGGTGACCACCTTGGACAAAGCCCAAGTAAACAATAGGGTTTATGCCTCGCAATTTCACTAAGGTATCTTGCTCAGACGATGAGAAGTAATAGCCTTCGTGGCCGACGTACTTTCTGAGCATATTATCTAGCTCAAGCAATTTTTGGTCATTGGCTTTTGACTTTATTTCTACATTTAATTTTTGATTTGGCAGTCGCTGGGCGGCGAATATTTTAAAGGACTCTTTAGCGGTGATCGGCCGCTCATTGAGTAGATTGTTATTATGCTTGTCCCGCAGTTTTAGCCGTTTAAACTCTTTAAGGTTCATGCGTTCCAGTTTGAAACGCTCACCGGTGTAATGCACAGTGGCGCGGCCAGTTTGGCTGTCATGGTGATTTACCCAAGTGCCATCGCCCAGCAACATGACATCAATTTCAACACTGTTGAAGTTATCGTTAAGTGCGGCAGAAATTGCATTGTAACTGCTTTCAGGCTGGCGAAAATCACCACGATGGGCTGAAATATCAATTTGGCATTGCGCTTTTGATAGCATCTTAATATTGCCGTTACTGGCAAGATATAAATTACGATCGCCTAAGGCCAATTGAGTATCGACAATATCTTTGCCGTGAGTTGCAGCATCATAGGGCAAGTGGCTCAGTTTTTTAGGGGTGACATGCACAGTTTTCACTGGCTCTGGAGTCGATTTACAAGCTGAAAGAATGAAAAATGAGCTAAAAAGAATAGAATAAAGTAGTAGGGTACTTAACTGGCGGCTTGGCATAACTCATTATATAAATTGGCTAATTTTGCTATTTTATACCGTAATCTAAAGGTTAAGACAATAACAACCATAACTTTAACAAGTGTGTCAGCCCCGAAGAAGTTTTTGATTCACTTTACTGAGGCTTTAGTTGGTTTTGATACATTTTTTGTAGGAGCGTTAGGGCCTGTTTGGCGAATGATTGACAACCCATTATAAGTTTTAGCCATAAAAAACACCGTGAAGATGTTGTTTAAAAATGAGTGACTTTGCCAAAATATCGAGCTTGTGATTGAGAAGGGCTTGGATGGTTAAGG
>NZ_JBFRKH010000040.1:0-82504 GCF_041469265.1 Shewanella sp. 10N.286.51.B2 | reverse complement strand
TTGCTGCTCGATTTCAGCGCTATTACCGTTACCTTCGGAGTTTATTACTGCCGATGCAGTTTCTGTTGAATGATGCTGATAAATTTCAGCGTGGTTTTCATCACCCTTTTGGGTGATAGTTGCTGAAGAGTCCGAGGTATCTTGTTGGACAATGTCTGCGGTATTTAATGAGCCATCTTGATCAATGATCGCTGTATTACCTTCGCTATTAAGCTGCTGGGTCACTGTAACGGCATTATCCTGGCCCCATTGATCCACAATTGCCGTATTACTGTCACTGGCAAATGCGCTAGTTAAACCTAATGTTGCTGTAATCAATATCGCTATATATGTTTGTTTCATCATGGTATTTCCTTTTACGCTTTGTTTGTTACTTCCCTTGGGTTATTGCAACATGTTGCCCATTACCCCATTGCAGCACGCCTACGGCAAGGCCAGAACCATACTGTTTTATGCCAATTGAATTATCGAATCCGCTTTGTTTTATCAACGCCACGTTTGCAGTGCCTGTTTGCATAATATCCACATAAAGGTTGTCACCATCTTGATATGACACCAGCACATTACCGGCCCCCATCTGCAAAATTTCAGCTTCGATATTGGCACCAGACTGATAAACAGCAGAATATTGTTGCGACCCTTGTTGGTTAACTTGAATGGAATTAGTGTGGCCCAATTGTTGAGCATAAAGTTGGTGGCCAACACCTGATTGATCCAGTGTTAAATCATGATCAAAACCATCTTGGCTCACTTGAGTCGTATTTTCGAAGCTAGAAAGCTCATTAAAGTGACTCAAATCTGGCTGACTATAGCTCGGTAGGCTCACGAGGTTCATGACCAAAAATAGTAACGCGGCGAATATTGTAGAATGTGCTCTGGGGCGGTTTTTTCGATGAGTTGTTATTATTGGCGGTTGCATATCCATGCTTCATATCCTTATTAGAATGAAAGACGTTATTCTTTCAATACCTTCACCATAAGAGTATGGGCTGACTATTTCTTGTTCGAATCATCCTCTAGTATTAAAATCTTACCAGGAGTTAAAATCAAAACTTTAGGACGATAAAAAGATGAGAAACAATGCTGGCTGAGTCATTTATTTAAATAATAAATACATCGACCAAAGAAATAATGTCACGCTCAGCGTTTGCCAAAACTTAATGGGATTACGCTGAATAAACGGAATAGACGTTTTTGAAGTGGTTGAGGCAGGAGTCGTTAACGCATGTAAAAATTCACTACTATCAGCAAAACGTGTAGCGGGGTCTATGGATAATGCTTTTTCTAATGCTTTTTCTAATGCTTTATCCATCCACTCAGGCACCATAGGATTGGTTGCATAAACAGGTATATAAACCAGTTTTTCAAAATCTTTTCGGCTTAAGCATTTACCTAATTGGCCTTTAAAGAGTTGTTCACCGGCCAACATCTCATAAGCGATAACAGCAAAAGAGAATAAATCGGCACGGCCATCAGATTGATAACCCAGTATGACCTCAGGCGCAGTATAATCTGCAGTGCCCAGAATGGTATCGCGTTTAAGCGGGGTGGTGATTTCAGCAATACCTTTAATGTAACAGGCACCAAAATCGATAATTTTAACAATCCCCTCTCGAGTGATGAAAATATTGTCCGGCTTTAAATCTTGATGCAGGGTTTCTTTACGATGAAAAGCGCGAATACCCGCCTCAACTTGTTTTAAAAGCTGCAGCACATCTTCAACCGGGCCGCGTTTATGTTGCGTCATCCAATCAGCTAAGCTCAACCCTTGTAAATAATCAGTGAGATAGTACAGCGCTGATTTAGGCATATGATGATCGACAACGTTAACCACATGAATGCTATTAATACGGTGCCCTATCCAACTTTCAAGCATAAAACGTTCAATATAAGCCCCGTCATCAATGTAATTTACCGACGGCGTTTTCATGCACTTTTCAATACCTTGCTTGTCTTTTACCACATAAACTTGGCTGCGCTGACTTTGATGAATAATCCCCGTCACTTCATAGCCATCTAACTTCATCCCTACTGATAGTGGCGGCGGAAAAGGTCGGCTGGCGAGTTTATGATAAACATCGTCAATAGCTTGAGTTGGCAGCTGTGAGATTGAAATTAACTGCGCACTGAGGTTATCTTGGCTGTCTAACAGATAGGCTTTATCGACCATTTTTTGACAAAATGCTTCACATAATTCGTCAGTAATTTCAGCGTGGCTTTGCTGTAGATGAATCAACATTTTCGACAATTCATGATCGGTCACCACATCATGAATACCATCCGTCGTCAGTAAATACATGTCATCTAAAGCAAGGTTAACCTGCTTATAATCAACATCTAACTTTACATCCATGCCAATAGCGCGGGTAAGATAACTGGAAAATTGATTTACTGAAGTGCTGTGATCACGACTTACCTTCATTAACTCACCATCGCGAAAACGATAGATTCGTGAGTCACCAACATGCAGCATATGCGCCGAGCAAGACTTGAAAACCAATGCACTAAACGTACACACATAGCCTTTTCTGGCATCGCGATAATCTTGCCCTAAGCCATACAACCACCGATTTAACGCCGTAAGAACACGGGTACTGGATGTTTGAACGCTCCAGGAATCAGGCGTTGAATAGTAATCAGCGATAAAGTTACTCACACTGATGGCAGAGGCTTTTGCACCACCTTCAGCTGCGCTAACCCCATCGCTGATAACACTCACAATACCTTTGGTGGTTAACATTAAACCTGAAGGAATTTTAATGCCTATAGCATCTTCATTATCCGCTTTTCTGCCTTTATCTGAGACTTGACCCGCCTTTACTTCCAACACGCCCGATATAGGCAGTTGATCTTGGGTTCTATTTTCTTCATGCAGCTTTACATTAGATTCAGTCTTAAGTTCAGACCCTGATTTAGACTCAAAATTAGCATTAATCACCCAATGTCCACCTTTTAATAAAAACGACAACACCGCTAAATTCATTAGCGGTGTTTTCAGGGTTAGTAACAATAGCGTTTAACATTATTTATATTAAGTCATAGCCAATAATATAAACTAGTTAACGCTAATTAAGGTAACTTCACCTTCTTCATTCACCTCAGCGATATGGCCTTTGGGTTCAGTCATGAAGAATAAAGTAATAAACCCTAGCACCGCACTGACAGCAATAACATTAAAGAACACGGGTGTCGGTACCATAGAGTAGACCGTTAAAAAGAACACCGCGCCGACATTACCATAAGCACCTGTCATGCCTGCTATTTGCCCTGTTAATCGACGTTTAATCAGTGGCACTGCAGCAAACACAGCACCTTCACCGCCTTGAACGAAGAATGAACACGCCATTACCACCACAATAGCTAAAGGTAATGACCAAGTACCATCAATGTGACTGACGGCAAAGTAACCAACAGCTAGACCGGCAGTTAAAATCATCAATGTTGTCTTACGGCCAAACTTATCACTTAACCAACCACCGCCCGGACGAGACATTAAGTTCATAAAGGCATAGCTAGAGGCAACCATACCCGCTTGTGCCATCCCTAAATCAAATGTCTCAGCAAAAAACAGTGGCAACATTGACACTACGGCGAGTTCTGATCCAAAAGTCGTAAAATAAAGCACATTAAGTACAGCCACCTGTTTAAACTTATAACGTTCAAACTCAGGCACTTCTTTAACAAAAATATCTTTATTCACTTCATAGGTTTTATAAACATCAAAAATGAAAATGACGACTAATGAAGCATAAATGATATAGGTCATTTGTTGCTCAAGCATACTCACGCCTGCTGGAGATAACTTCCATGCCAGTAGAGCAAGTGTTGCATACATCGGGATCTTCATGAAAATTAGCAGTGCGAAATCACCTTTACTGGTTACCTCTAAGCCACCCGCTTTTTTCGGTTTAAAGTAAGTCGAGCCCTTTGGAGTATCTGTGACGTTAAAATAATAGACAAAAGCAAATCAGAAGCTCATAACTCCCGTAAGACCAATGGCATAACGCCAGCCATCTTCGCCGCCAAAGTAAATGGCCACCGCAGGTAAAGTAAACGCTGCAGCTGCGCTACCAAAGTTGCCCCAACCGCCATAAATACCTTCGGCCGTGCCTAACTCTTTTGCAGGAAACCATTCACTGACAATACGAATACCAATAACAAAACCCGCACCAATAAAGCCAATCAGGAACCGAGCCATGGCTAATTGCTCGAACGAGTCGGCAACTGCAAACATAAAACAAGGTATGGAACAGACCCCCATTAATACTGAATAAGTCAGTCTCGGGCCGTATTTGTCGGTCACCATGCCGATAATAACCCGAGCAGGAATCGTTAACGCCACATTCAAAATAAGTAAGGTTTTGATTTGTGATTTTGTTAATCCCAAGCTATCAGCAATAACACTTAATAAAGGCGCGGCGTTAAACCACACCACAAAAGTTATAAAAAATGCCACCCAACTTAGGTGCAATACTTTCATCTTGCCCGAAAACGAAAATAGATTAAATTTCTGAGAACTCATACTGCACGTCCTTTTATTTAGCTAAAACCAATACCTGGCCAGCTTCCTTTTTGATTTCGTATGGCGCTGCAACCAAAGCACTGTCTTCAAGGCAAACACCTGTTGTTAGGCTGTAGTGCTGCTTATAAAGCGGAGAAGCAACACACAAGTTACCTTCAACTTCGCAAATTAGCCCACGTGCTAACAAACTCACCCCTGTTGCAGGGTCAACATTATCAATGGCAAATAAACCGTGTTTTCCTAAATCAAAAATGGCAACGGCTTTACCAGCAACCCATGCGGCAATACCGGTCCCTTGCGGTAAAGTAGACTCATTACATACATTCACCCAACTCATACTAATTCCTCCGCAGTTTCTGATTCTGTTTCAAGTTCTTTAATAGCAATGTTGCCTGCTCCTGTTGCTTTGGCGACAGGGAAGCGCTGCTCACGTGCGCGATGATAAAGGTGTGTTTCACCTTCTGGCTTGTCGTCAGGATTTACAAACTCATTAAAGCGCGCCAAGAATTCTGGTTTTTCAAGGCTGGTTTTCCATTCACATTGGTAAGTATCAACAATTTTTGCCATTTGATTATCAAGCTCAGCAGCGAGACCTAAGCTGTCCTGTATAACCACTGATTTGAGATACTCCAAACCGCCTTCTAACGAGTCCATCCAGGTTGAAGTACGTTGTAATTTGTCAGCGGTTTTAATATAAAACATCAGAACTCTGTCGATATATTTGACTAAGGTATCGGTATCTAAATCGGTAGCAAATAAATCACCATGACGTGGGCGCATACCGCCATTCCCTGCAACATATAAGTTCCAACCTTTATCGGTTGCGATAACACCAATATCTTTGCTTTGGGCTTCTGCGCATTCTCGAGTACAACCCGAGACAGCAAACTTAATTTTATGGGGCGCACGTAAGCCTTTATAGCGGTTCTCTAAATCAATGGCTGTAGACACAGAGTCTTGAACACCATAACGACACCAAGTGCTACCCACACAAGATTTAACCGTACGCAGCGATTTACCGTAGGCATGACCGGTTTCAAACCCGGCAGCAATTAATTTGCCCCAAATACTCGGTAACTCTGATAATTTTGCGCCAAATAAGTCGATTCGCTGACCACCAGTGATTTTGGTGTACAAGTCATATTCTTTGGCTACGGCGCCAATGGCAATTAAACCATCAGGGGTAATTTCACCACCTGCAATTCGCGGCACCACAGAGTAAGTACCATCTTTTTGTATATTGCCAAGATAGGCATCGTTAGTATCTTGCAACTGAACATGACTGCTCTCTTGGTTTAAAACATATTTATTCTGCAATGAAGCAAAAATTGACCCTGCTGCGGGCTTACAAATGTCACAACCAAACGTCGACCCAGCATTGGTACCAGCGTGTTTACCATGGCGAGTAATTAACGTCTCAAAGTCAGTAATGTTTTCAACTTGGCACAAGTGATACAAAGACTGTCTATCCTGTTCAAAATGCTCACAAATGCCAGTATTGCACTCAACCCCTTCTGCTACGAGCGCTTCATCCATGATTTTCTTCACCAATGGCGCGCAACCACCACAGCCAGATGCGGCTCGGGTGCAGGTCTTGATTTCAGCAATGGTATGATTGCCTTTGGTCACTGAAGTGGCGATATCAGCCTTAGTCACTTGATGACAAGAACAAACTATTGAGCTGTCTTTTAATTCAAGCGCCGTTTCATCACCCGTCATTAATAATTCAACCGCATTGCCTTCAATTGCATCTTGCGATAAATACAAATCCAGTAAACGGGCATAATCACTGTTATCGCCCACTAATACTGCGCCTTTAAGATATTGACCCGACTCATCTAACCACAGCTTTTTATATATGCCTGATTGATTGTCAGATAACTCCACAAATTGCGCATTGTCGAAACCGCGGCTTTCACCAATAGCGGCAACATCAACACCTAATAGCTTGAGTTTGGTGCTCATATCCGCACCAGTAAATGCCAATGATGGCGCAGGCGCCTTAGCAACTCCTGCCGCTAAATGCGACACAGCGACTCGCGCCATTTGATAACCTGGGGCAACTAGGCCAAAAATGCGGTTTTGCCATAATGCACATTCACCGATGGCATAAACATCGGGAGCTGAGGTTAAGCAGTTATCATCAATTGCAATGCCGCCGCGATCACCCATTTGCATACCGCTGCTTCTCGCTAATGCATCTTGAGGTCGAATACCGGCAGAAAACACAATCATGTCAGTTTCAAGAAAACTATCATCGTTGAATGTCATGCGGTGCTGTGCGCTCTCACCATCGATAATGGCGGTGGTGGCTTTAGAGGTATGTACTGATACACCTAAGTCATTAATTTTACTTTTAAGTAAGTCACCCGCTTTATCATTTAATTGTACTGGCATTAACTGTGGTGCAAATTCAACAACATGAGTTGTTACGCCAAGGGCCATTAATGCATTTGCCGCTTCAAGGCCTAATAAGCCGCCACCGACTACCACGCCAACTTTAGATTTTTTCGCCGCAGCTTCAATGTCTTGTAAATCTTCTATGGTGCGGTACACCACACAGCTTTCTCTATCGTTACCAGCAATAGGTGGGACAAATGGATAAGATCCTGTTGCAAGGACTAAACTGTCATAGGCTGTCGTTATGCCCGCTTCTGTGGTCACGGTTTTATTGGCGGTATCTAGCACGGTAATTCGGCTATCAAGGTGCAACTTTACCCCCCAATCTTGATAATCCTCAGCGCTAGTTAGCATCAATTCATCGGCACTACCGGTTTCAAAATATTTTGACAGTTGCACCCTATCGTATGCAGGTCGGGGCTCTTCACCAAACACTTCAATATCAAATTGCTGCTGCAACCCTTGACTACATAATTGCTCGATAAAGTGATGACCCACCATGCCATTACCTATTACTACCAGCTTGGATTTTGCATTTGCCATAGAAGGCTCCTTGAATTTTTGTTAAAGCCCTAAAAACAAAAAAGCGCCAGCCTCTGGGTTAACAGAGCTGGCGCCATTGCCAAAAGCCTTCAAATTTTAACTATAAACTGTTTAAACTACACTGTTATAGCGTCTCGATTAACGACGATTACGTGCACGCGCCATTGCATTTAGAAGTTAGAGATTCAAGCTACAGTTTGTCATGATGATAACGCTTGACCTAAACTCTTTATTTCCACGGTTATTTATTTACACAGCGATTTATTAATGCCAGCTAATGCTTCACACAACTTAATTGCTCACACGATCTAGCAAATACTAAGCATTGACTATGCCAACAAACATAAAATCGTAAGTCATTGTAAATATACAAAATAATATATTAGCCTAAAAAGATACTAGGCTATACTGGTCACCACAGGCGCACTCGCACCAAATTGTTGCATTCGGTTCGTCCCTCTTTGATTTGCTTCAATTTGTTTTGCCGCTGCAATGATACTTTTTGCCATTTCAGCTACGGTTACCCCCTTGCTCATAGCCTGTTTTTGGATCAATTCATGCGCTACTTTTTCGCTAATACCCTGCAATTGCAGTAACGACTTGGCTTTTGACACCAGCTTCATCGCGACACATTTCTCATCTAATTGCTTCACTTTTTCGAGCATAATTGAAGCATTATCAAAGCGAATTTTTGCTAGGTTAACTAAAGAGCTTAAGCGTTTTGCTGACAGCTGCTCGGGTACGAAAGTCACCCTGCCACAAAGTAACAAACTGGCTAGATGATTTTCATCCCAATGCTGAGCATTCACAATAATGGGTAAAGCCGTATTCGATAACAAACGCTCAATAAATGCTTGCTGCAAGGGTTGTAACTCATTGGTTAGAAATACTAAACATGATCCGTTTCCTTTAAGCACATTTTGTTCTAGTTGGCTGAGGCTTGTTACTTCTACACATGCCTGAAACTGATTTAGTTGGATTTTATAATCTGTCAGCAATGCATTGTTATTAAATGATGGCTCACAATAGATATAATTAACCATATGCTTAACTCCTTACTGCATGACGAGTTGACGGAATAACGTTATTTTCAATATGTTGCCAAAGGGACGACCCCATGACATTTGAGTCTTGAATGACATATTTATTTCGCTCAAACCAGACTTTTTTGGCATGTTCTAAGGCATCATTAATAGCTAATCCTTTATTACATAGCACATTTACCAGCGCTATCGTGGCGGTGACACTGGCTATCGCTTGCTGTAATTGTGCCGTTGATAAATCGGCCTCAGCAATGTCTTCAGCCCGCCAAAGTTGCGCCAGTACAGCAGCAGACAAATCAGCTTGACCAAGCTTTGCCCCCACAAATGCCTCAAGTTGGGTAGGCAGATTAATCTCTGCAAAGTTAGCTTCATGTTGGCCATTAAAACGCAGTAAACCTACCCGAGTACTGACACGAGGGTTGATTTCTGTCTCCCCCTGCAGGCCTTTAAAAATAGCAATATCTGCCGCTTCTCTTTGGCAGCTATCCTTTGCCAAAAGCGCTGCCACTTGATGATGCAATTTATCTAATCCAGGATGAAAATAACTGCGTAGGCTAAATGCTGCATTACACGGGTTAACGCAGCGAACAGACATTTGAATAAAACTTCGTAAACCCAACTCTTGATGTAAAGCGCGGCAATCATTTAATACTGGAATAACATCTGCGCTGTTAAGGTAAATCAGCCCTGTTTTCGCTAACATTTCTGCGGCGGTTTCGGCGTTGTCACATTTAGGAATATCTAAAGCCGCAATATATGATTCAACATGACGACGATGAGGTAATGATTGACTATCTCCATGTAATACAATGGTTTTACCTTGTTTAGCCAGCATTTTTGCCGCTAATAATAACCAAGGTAACTGCTCGCGCTTACCGGCATATACCGGCCAATCAATATCTGCTTTAATAGTTTTCCACTGAGAAGAAACCAACTGCTTTAGCCCAGACGATACACCAGCAAGTTCTTCAACTGACTCACCTCGCACTCGCATAAGCATCATCGCTGCCGCCATTTGCGCAGTAGAAATGTCACCACTTGCAAAACCTTTAATCAAGTAAGCGGCTTCAGCAAAATTCAAACTGCGGCTACCTTTAACCCCTTTGCCCATTGCTTTGATGAGCTTACGGCTATCAAAATCAGCGGCATTAAGCATATCTTGCGTTTGTTGCTCAACCATAAGCCACCTCCACAAAATCTGTTGGCTTGGCTTTTATATCAGACAATAAGCCAGCTAATTCTTGACCCACTGCAACCACTTCACCAATGATGATTAAGGTTGGGCCACTGTCTTTAATTAATGTCGCTTGCTTGGCCATATTGCTAACATTGGCATAAGTGATTAACTGATTAGGTCTGCCGCCATTGGTGACAAGTGCCACGGGTAAGTTTGCCTCAGCTTTAACAGACATAAGTCCTGCTGAAATTGCTGCTGCTTGCTCCTTGCCCATGTAAAAAACTAAGGTAGATTGTGCTTCTAATAAGCCTTTCCAATGAGTTGGAGCCTGATCTAGCCCATCATTTGTAATGCGGGTACCAGTGACTAACGTGACTGAACGAGCCATGCCGCGGTACGTTAGCGGAATACCTGTGGTTGAGGCGCAGCCTAAAGCTGCTGTAATACCAGGGGTAAATCGGCTAGCGATCCCTAATTTAGCAAGATACAGAGACTCTTCAGCCCCGCGCCCAAAAATATGCGGATCGCCACCTTTTAAACGTACAACTTTGAGTCCTTGTGTGGCAAGCTTTGCTAGTAAAGCGTTTATATCATCTTGCTTATAACTTGGCTGACCACAACGTTTACCCACAAAGTGGCGCTGACAATCTGCAGAGACTAATGAAAGAATATCGCTGCTGACCAAGCTGTCATAAACCAGCGCCTCAGCTTGAGACACTATTCTGGCGGCTTTAATGGTCATTAAATCTAATTGCCCGCAACCTGCACCGACAATTTCGACATCACCCGAAATCAAATCATTATTAGCGGCTGCGCTATTAAAGTTAATTAGCTTATTCAATGTATGACTCATTACGCCACCTCCTCTTGGGCTGATTTACGTTCTTGCTCTGACAACTCAGTCGTTATCTCAGCTAAAGCAATATGCCAAATATCATTGGCACATTGACCCACTTCACTGTGGCAGCTACCACATTGTCTGCCGCAGCCTAGCTCTGTTTGGGTTTCATCTAACGCCTTATCAAAATCTGCTTGTGTGATATCAGTGTTAATCGCTGTGGCGCTAGTAAAATCAGATGCTAAGGCACGTTTACTGAATACTGCATTATCAAGTTTTTGCAGCATGGCATATTCAATATTGGCTTGTGTGACACCGGTACAGGCGCAAATTAGTGGGCTGTTACCAGCTTTAATCAGCTGATGTAATTGACGCATTAATGCAACATCTACTGTTTGACCAATAAGCAAATTCATCGCTTCAAGGGAAACAGCGACCTTTGTGCGACTTAACAGTTTCAGTGATACCAACAAGCCGTTACTGATATTGCAATGCACATGGATAATTTGCTGACTAGCAAGGGAAATTGTCCATTTTAAAGCGTGTACCGTTGACTGATAAGCAAATGCTGCATCTGTATTTTCAAAACCGATGTGATAACAACTGCCAGTGGTTAATGTTTGCTGAACATTCCAGTTCAGGCCTTGCATGTGTGGATCATGCAGACCAAAAACGATCCCTTGCAATGTCACAGCAACTTTAGTTAACGACACGGGTTGGCATTTAAACGCTGGCTGTTTTGAGTAAGGGTCAAACTGACTATCAAGTGGGGTATTAACGCCCTTACCTAACGAGAACTGCTCAGACCAATGCATTGACATAAACCCCAAGTCTGGCGCTTGGGAGTCATCTGCAACCACTCTTGCCACGGCAAAATTGGTTATTGATAAATTGGGGGCAGCAAAAGTTACCAAGTCGTCTTCAATTAATTTTAATTGCGCTAAAGTCGAAGGATGAACAGCAATAACAGGCTCTGGGATACTGGCTCTAAGCGCCGCAATATGACCTGTGCGGGTCATGGTGTGCCATTGATCTCGGCTGCGACCACTGTTTAAGCGTACTTGCCCAGCTGGCAAAGGGGCTATTTGGCAATCTGCAGTGGTTTCAATAAATTGCGCTTTTGATGATGCGGTGGCGAATATGCCATCGGCAAACAATCTTTGCTTATTGCCCCCTATGGCACCATGGTTAGCAGCAGGCCACTGCGTCGGTAGTAACTCATCATATTGCTCATCCGTTAAATCAGCCAAACCGCTTAAATCAAACTGCTTGCCTGGAAAAGATTGCTTTACAAGCTTAGATAACTGGGCAAATTCTTTAAAAACGGCAGCACTGTTTTTAAAGCTAAAACTTTGTTCAAAACCCATCGCTTTTGCGACTTCTGCCAAGGCCCACCAATCAGCTTTTGCTGTGCCTTTAGCTTGTATAAAGCCACGTTGGCGGCTAATCACTCGCTCACTGTTAGTGACTGTGCCACATTTTTCAGACCAACCCTGTGCAGGTAATAACACATCGGCTAATTGCGCAGTCGCAGAGTCTTGTGTTATCTCAGACACCACCACAAAAGGACAGGTTTCTAATGCCGCAGTTATTTTTGCAGTATTAGGCAATGACACCACTGGATTAGTGCCCATAATCCACACCGCTTTAATTGTTCCATCTGCCATAGCATCAAATAATTCAACGGCTGTGAGACCCTTATCAGTCGCGATCACCTCAGACTGCCAAAAATCTCCTAACACTTGACGCTCCGGCTCAGAAAACCCCATATGACAAGCAAGTTGTGTCGCTAAACCGCCCACTTCACGCCCACCCATGGCATTCGGTTGGCCTGTAAGTGAAAAGAAACCACAACCTTCCTTACCAACCTGACCAAGAGCTAAGTGACAATTGATTATCGCATTGCTAGTGTCAGTGCCTGCAATAGATTGGTTTACCCCTTGGCAGCTAGCTGTCATGACTTTTGCGTGAGAGATAAATAACTGATAGAAATCCTGCAACTGAGCAATAGGCACTAATAACGCTTGGGCAAGTGTTTCAACATCAGTGGCTTGACTGGCAACGTGTGCTAAGGTTTGAGTGAAGTTTTCAGTGTGCGCATCAATATATGGCTGATTTAACGCTTCATTTTTGGCAATGAAATTCAGTAAGCCATTAAATAATAACGTATCTGTCCCCGGCGCGATTTGAAGATGTAAGTCTGCTTGGCTTGCCGTAGCAGTTTTAGCTGGGTCAATTACGACAATTTTAGTGCCATAACGCTGGCGGGCTTTAATCATCCGCTGAAATAAAACCGGATGGGTCCACGCTGCGTTTGAACCCACGAGTACTATTACTTGTGCCTGTTCAAAATCGTCATAACAACCCGCTACAACATCCTCTCCATATGCGCGCATGTGCGCACTTACAGCAGAAGACATACAAAGGCGTGAATTGGTATCAACATTCGCCGTGCCAATAAAGCCTTTGGCCAATTTATTAGCCACATAGTAATCTTCAGTTAAAAGTTGCCCTGATAAATAAAATGCAACTGAGTCTGGTCCATATTGCGCAATAGTTTGTTTAAAGGTGTCAGCAATTGTCGTGATAGCTTCAGGCCAAGCAACTGACTTACCAGACTTATATTTGGGATAACGTAAACTATTTGGCTGGACTAAGCTTTCTAATAAACGCTCACCTTTGGCACATAACTGACCTTTATTGGCTGGGTGAGTACGATCACCTTCAAGCTCAAATCCAATGTCGTTAAAACTGCTAGGGGTTACACTTATTCCGCAGCCGACGCCGCAATAAGCACAACTAGATTGGATATTAGACATGCAACTTCCCTTCAGTGACTCAAATTCAATGACAATAACGTCGCAAATCTCGTGCCAATTGCTAACTTAATGATTTACAAACCGTTTACAAATAAGGCAAATTTAAAATCGCTACTTTTGTTCAACAAAAGTGCACCAAGCCGCACCAATAACGCACATGTCGTTGAAAACAAAAGAAAATTAATACTACTTTAGAGGTATACCGTATAGGTAGTGTGATAAATGCTAAGCCATGAATTGAATATTCATGTGGAATTATTCTTTGAGCTAATGTCGGCGGAAATATAAAAGTTATTTATAAACAGCAAAACTGGGGCAATAAAAAAGCGCTGAATTTCAGCGCTTTTAAACTTTGCTTAAAGCTAAATAATCATCAGTTATTTAGCAACGCGGCCATCATCATGGCAGCTATCACAAGTCGGTTTTTCACCAACATTCATGTCATGTGGTGCGTGACAGTCTTGACACATTAACATGCCATCATGTGGCGCATGGTTTTCATCCATTTCCGCAAGTGTTCCGTGACAGTCTTGACACTGCGCGAACTCATGCTCACCGTCAGCAGATGGCTCGCCATCAGCATGACAACTTTCACAGCCACCCATTTCTGCGTGGAAATCAGCTAAAACTTCGTCTGCAGCGAATGCATTTGATGACAAAGTTACTACAGCTAAAGCTGCTGCAAACATTGCTACAAGTATTTTATTGCTCACTATTATACCCTCCAGTTACGATAGTCAAAAAGGCTCTAATAGAGAGACCTTTAATCGATATCAATTTTCAGAACGACTTTTTTAGGCTCAGTTATAAACTTAGCTAACACTGGTTAATTTAGCAACACTAAATAGTCAGCGGCAAAATTCAATCATCATCTCTGACACCTAAAAAGCGTTACATAATGTATCACCTTGAAAAGAAGGTTATATTAACGAGTTAAAATAAAAAGGGAAGCAATAAAAAAGGAGCTATTAAGCTCCTTTTATAACCAAGATCACATTATTAACTATTTCTAAGGGCGCTAATACGTTTTTCTAGTGGTGGATGGCTCATTAAAAAGTCAGTCATTGAACGTTTACCGTTAATACCTAATGCTGACATTTGCGCTGGCATTGCACCCGTTTCTGGGCCAGTTTTTAAACGCTCTAATGCCGCAATCATCTTATCTTTGCCAGCAAGCTTGGCCGCACCTTCATCGGCTTTAAACTCACGAATACGAGAGAAGTAAGCCACAACCATAGACGCTAAAATACCAAATAACATGTCAAGTACGAAAACCACAGCCATGTATGCAAACATACCAAGACCTTCACCCTCTTCATCATTACTCGCAACGAAGTTATTCACAATACCTGCAACAACACGAGCGGCAAAAATAACGAAGGTATTCACGACACCTTGAATAAGCGTCAAGGTGACCATGTCACCGTTAGCAACGTGGCTAACTTCGTGAGCCAGTACGCCTTCGATTTCATCTTGGGTCATGCCATAAAGTAAGCCTGAACTCACAGCAACCAAAGCGTTATCTTTACTTGGGCCAGTTGCAAATGCGTTCATCTCTTCAGATTGGTAAATTGCCACTTCTGGCATTTTAATCCCAGCTTGCTGCGCTTGACGAGCAACGGTGTCAACTAACCAACGTTCAGTATTATCACGAGGGTTTGTAATAACTTCACAACCCATGGTTTTCTTCGCCATCCACTTAGAGATAGCTAAACTGATAAATGCGCCGCCAAAACCAAACATAGCAGCAAAAATTAATAAACCACTCATGCTTGATGTGCTTACACCAAGCAGAGACATCACAATCGAAGCAACTAGCAAAATGGCTAAGTTGGTGGCGATTAGTAAACCGATACGTAACATTACAACTCCTAACTGGCATTCATGCCGACATAAACTCAACGCCTGAGCTCAATGCTCAAGCTGACTTGAACGCAAAAATATTATTAAACACTTAATGACATAATATGTCCTAAAAAAGATATTTCAAGCGTCTAATGGAAAAAACTGACATAAAATGACAGATTAGTTAAAAATACCACACTAAGCCTAACCTCAGCTGAATGCTTAACTTAGTAGCGGGCAGAGTCTAGGCAGCTTGTATTAATCGAAACTTAAATCTAACCAGCATTTGCTAGAAAGCCTAGTGTTTAGCGGATAGATGGCGATTAATCTTTGTTAATATCGTCACTAAGGAGCAGAACAATAACTAATTTAATTAGTTAGCAATTTATAACCCTCATTCAGCCCAGTATCCCTTTTATTCATAACCTTACCTTGAACGCTGCGAGTGAGTTAACTGTTAAGTTTAGCTAATGGCTATTCATTCATAATGGGGCTTCCCGGTCATTGACATTAATCAGCATGCCGTCAACTTATAAATACCCATTTAAGTGAGTGGAGCACTCATGTCTACATAAGAGTATCAGCCAATAAAAAAGCGTTAAATCCTATAAGGATTTAACGCTTTCTTTATCACTCAATCCAGTGAACTCATTCAGTAAACTGACTCTAATTCATTAAAAAGTGTAGCTCAGTTTAACGTTAAAGTAGCGACCTGGTTGAGAATAAGTCTCTTCAGTCACGCCCATATTACCCATTAAGAACTTTGACTGACCCGCTACATCAGAATACTCAATATATTCTTTGTCAAACAGGTTAAACACGCCTGCACGTACCGTCCAGTTATCATTCACATGGAAGTTAGCCGTCAGATCAAATACTGCGTAGCCTGCCGTGTTATACACTTCGTTGAAATCCATACCTGGCAGTGCAATAGGGAAAATATCTAAATCCGTTGTACGATCCATTTGATCAGCAAAGCGCATGGTTAAGCCAAAGTTAGCTTCAGTGTTACCTAGGTAAGTATAATAATTTACTCCCAAGTTACCTTTTAATGGACTTACGCTATTTAAGTAATCGCCGTTCTGATCTTCGCCATGGGTGTAAGCAATGTTACCCCATAGTTCAAATTCATCAGTAAACCAATGACTCATAGACATTTCAGCGCCATAAAGAGTCACTTTGTCATAGTTGATATAACGATATTCTAATGAACTTGGAATTGCACAGCCGAACCTGCCGCCACACCCCACAAATTCCCAATCGATGTAATTATCAGCTTGAGTATAAAAAGTGGTAAATTCATATCGTGTGTCGCCATGATCACCACGAACACCCACTTCAATGGTGTTACTTGATTCTGACTCTAAGTCGTAGTTTGCCTCAATGATAACAGGGAATGGCATCGCGCCATCTTTGACTTCTAACTCACCCCACTTTTGATCTGGGGTTGGCATTTTGTAGCCGTAAGCATATTGGGCATACACATTCACGTTTTCAGTCATGTGGTATACAAGGCCAAGCTTAGGTGACCAAAAACCATCACTCATCGCGGCAAAATCTTCAGGATCACGGCCAGCATCTTCAGCTTGCTGTTGATCAGGGGTGTTTTTGAAGTAATCGTAACGCAGCCCCACAATACCGTTTAGTTTGCCGTCTAAAAAGGTCATATCATCTTGAACAAATATGCCAGCGCGTAAACTTTTCGTATCAGCAAATGAGAAGGTATCGGTTTCAGATGGCGTTGAATTGCCATTTTCATCGATATCTTGATAGCTGCGTGGGCGGCTCATTTCAGATTGCTCTACATCCACGCCATAAATAATATTGTGGTCATGACCGGGTAGTGACAATGCCTTACTAAAAGTACTGGCAAAACCAAAACGGTATTCATCAAACTGGTAATCACGGTGCTGCGTTATTGCTCGGTCTGCGCCACTGATACCATTAAAGTAGTCACGTTTCTCACTTTGGTCGGTTTTACCGTAATAGAGTACGAAATCAACATTGTCATGAATGATGCGGTCTTTAGTTGAACGTAAACGTAATGAGGTATTTAACGCTTGAGTTTGGCGGTCATAATCAATTGACTCACCAATGTCACCTTTATCAGCATATTTTTCCCAGCGGTCAAGCTGTTGATTCATGTAATCAACGGTTAACTGCAGGTTAGTATCATCATTAAAGTGATACTTACTTTTTAGTAATAAGCTGTCAGTGACTAAGTCACTATCTGGTAATGTGTTGTAGTAGTTTTGCTGTTCTTCACCACTACGACGTTGATAACTGACTAGGTTATCAAAATCACCTGCTGCAAATGCGCTCGTAAAGCCACCGCTGAACTCATCGTTCATACCTGTGTAGCCGCCATTTGCAGAGAAATAATAATCACTGCCACGTAAGTAATCATCCGCATCTTTAGTGGTCATGACCATCACGCCACCTAACGCATCGGAGCCATACATAGTCGATGCCGCAGTTTTTAACACTTCAACTTGCTTTAAGCCTTCAACTTCAGTTAATCCGCGGCCAGTGCCTTCAGCGCCAGGGCCTAATGGCGATGCATACTGGTTATTAACCCGAACGCCATCTTTAACCATCATCACGCGGTTGCCGCCAATACCACGAATGGTCACCGAGCTTGGCTTACCTGCGCCGCCTTTAACATCAACGGCAGCTTCTGTTCTAAATAATGAAGCAAAGTCGGTGCTCATATTACGCGCTATCGATTCTTCATCAATAACCACAACCGAACCGGCAACTTGATCAAGTGTTTGCTCCATACGAGAACCAGAAATCACAATTACATCATGAAAATTTGAAATAGATTGTTTGATTTCTTCTTGCGATACAACTTCACCAGTATCCGCAATAACTTGAGGGGACAATGCCGCGGCAATCGCGGCACTAATTAACTTGATCGAAAGTTGCTTCATCAACACTATCCTTTAAAAAACCTTAATAGGAATTAATCTCATCTTTAATGGCGCAGGATTCTAGCATGAACAAATTTTCACATAGCGATCATGATCTCAATATTCATTGTTGATATTCAAACTTAAGGGTTTTCTTATTTTTACATTGTTAGCGGTCACGGATATTTAATTAGCTGCAAAATAAAGCTAACAATAATTAACAGTTGAGCATCATTAACAACTCAAGATCCCAACACCCAAAGCGGTTGGCCAATGCCGTAGGTTTTCCATAAGGTTTTAAAGAGAAGATCATAGCGATGTTAAAAATATGCGGGGGGAGTGAACAGTAAAAGCCAAAATACATGTTTAAAGGGTAAGTTTACCTTGATGAAACGACTAATCTAAAATCGTATAATATAAATACTCCCATGCGAACTGAACGCTATACATTGGTGGGTATGAGTTGACCAGATGCCAGAAAAACCAAAAGGCGTGTGACAGTGAGCGGTAGTCGCATACCAAGGAATAAAAGGAAATAGCCACTTTTGATGGGTGATATAAATGAAAAGGCCCAGCAAGGCATACAATACCACCCTGCGTATTTTTTCTGCCTTGGTAAACTCTGGTGCAAATTCGATGATTTCTCTCCTTGAAAATATCAAATGCTAAAACAACTACTTGTAAGCAAAAAGACAAAGGCTAAAAATCAAAACTTAAGTCTCTATAAGGTCGAGTTATCAATATGCACAGCGGCATTTATAGCTGTTGGCTCACTTAAGTACGGCACATAACCTAAGAATGGCGCCGTCATTAACTCTTTTAAACTTGATAAGTTCTCTTCTATTTCACTCATTTCAGGGTCAACTTGGTTAGCGACCCAAGCTGCAATATTAAGCCCGTCAGCTTCAATGGCCTCTTGGGTTAATAATGCATGGTTAAGACAACCAAGCTTCATGCCCACCACTAAAATAACCCCAACATCATTTTGCTGAGCTAGCTGCTGTACTGATTGCGATAAATATTGGCCTTTACTTAAAGGTAATCTCCAGCCACCAGCACCTTCAATTAATGCAAACTCGGCACTGTTTAGTGCTTCAAGTGGCAATAAATCAACAACGCCACTGGCAGTTAAACTCACCCCTTGTTGCTTTGCGGCAATATGCGGTGCAATGGCGGGTTTAAATGCGATAGGGTTAATTTGATTGTAATCGAGCGTGATAGTTGATTGTTCAATTAGGCTTAGCGCATCGCTATTTCTAAGCCCTG
This sequence comes from Shewanella sp. 10N.286.51.B2, assembly GCF_041469265.1. Taxonomy (NCBI): domain Bacteria; kingdom Pseudomonadati; phylum Pseudomonadota; class Gammaproteobacteria; order Alteromonadales; family Shewanellaceae; genus Shewanella; species Shewanella sp. 10N.286.51.B2. The sequence goes on along the minus strand of NZ_JBFRKH010000040.1, from coordinate 63,139 downwards.
CGTCTGTTTCAATACAACCTGAGGCAATAGGTTTGACGCCGAGGGTTTTAGCTTCTGTGGTTTTAGCGACAGTTATTTTAGCTAGAGCCGTTTTTCTTGTTGCAAGATTAAGTAGCGCCGATGAAATCAGGGTTTTTCCGCTGTCAGTATCAGTGCCAGTAACAAAATAAATCATCGAAATAACCCCTTCACTGTTTATATCCAATTGTCTAAAAATTTAACGCTTACCAAGTTGTAAATAGCTGATGTTATAGCTCAATGGTAAGCCGTTTGCTTCACGTAAGCTTTCCGCTTTATCCATTAACGCGAGCCAATCTTTACGACCGCGCAAACGATTAGTTTTTTTATCCGTTAAGCTTTTATCTTGGTATTCATTCACTGACGCCCCGACCCCTTTAATTGAATACAGTAATGCCTTTAAATCGGCAAAATGTACTTGCTCGGTAGTGGTCTCAGCAGAGAGTATTTGCCATTTTTCGGTATCTATCGCGGCGATAATGTCATCTAAATGACGAAAACTATTATGGCCTAGCCCTAGGGTTTCAAGCTGTGAAAGACTGCCATCACTCACCACGCTAATAAAGGCTTGGCCTTGAGGTTTTATGACTCTATTAAGTTCATTAAATACTTGGGTTAATTCATCACACCACTGCAGAACTAAGTTTGAATAAATACTGTCCATGCTATTTGCAGTTATAGGTAAGTTTGCCGCATCGGCGCAAACAGTGTGATATTGCGGAAAAGACTGCTGCACCACATTTAGCATTTGAGGCGATAAATCAACTGCCGTGACCTTAGTTAGCTGGCAGTGATTTGATTCAAAGTCAGTACCTGGGCCACAGCCTAAATCCAATAAATGCCCGGTTAAACCTGCTTTTTTATCGGCATTATACTCAGTATTAGCAAGTTTTATTAACCTGCTAGCCGTGATGCGCTGTAATACATCGTGTTGTTTATAGGTAGCTGCAGCTTGGGAGAATTTAACCGCTACGGGGTTATCTAGATTCATTAATATTCTCTTGGTAACTGCACTGCTAGTGCATCAACTAATTGGGTTATTTGCTCGGCATTATGGCTGGCATTAATGGTCACTCTCAGCCTTGCCTGCCCTTTAGGCACTGTTGGCGGCCTGATTGCCCCGACCTGTAAACCTTGTTGCTTTAATGCCTTTGCTATTGCTAAAGTTCGTTCACTGTCACCGATAATTACAGGCTGAATGGCGGTTATTGACTCTGTTAGCGCAATGTTTTTAGCATTACAAAGCGACCTAAAGAAGGCAATATTGGCAAACAATGTTGATGCTTTATCAGGTTGCGACTGAGTTAAATTAACCGCTGTTAACGCTAAATGAGCACTGGCAGGTGACAGTGCGGTTGAATAAATGTAATGCCGTGATTGCGCCACCATATAATCAATAATTTGCTGTGACGCTAAAACGCAGGCGCCTTGGCAGCCGAGGGCTTTACCAAAGGTAATGACTTGAATATCGCATTGTGGTGTAACTGCCGCTCTGCTGACGTTAAAGCGATTGCTAGCAAGCTCTTCATAATTGATTCCAAAACCATGGGCATCATCAACCACTAACCAACTATTATGCTGCTTACACAAGTTCGATAACGCATCTAATGGCGCACGATCGCCATCCATACTAAAAACGCTTTCGGTAAATAAGGCGCTATTAGGAAATCGATTAAGTAACTGCTCTGCATGGGTTATATCATTGTGTTTATAGCGCTTAAGTGCAGCGCCGCTGTCTTTTACACCGTCTATCACTGATGCATGAATAAGCTTATCTGCAATAATCACATCGCCTGCTTCAAATAAGGTTTTGATTAACGCTTGATTGGCACTAAATCCAGAGCAAAATAATAGCCCTGCTTCATGACCGGTCAGCTCACATAAACCTTGTTCAAGCTTTAGGTGGGCTTCACTGTATCCAGATACTAATGGCGATGCTTTACTGCCAACACCATATTTTATCGCGCCAGCATGAATAGCGGCAATCATCTCAGGATCATTGGCCAGCCCAAGGTAATCGTTGTGACTGAAATCAATAATATTGGGAATTGTTGGAGCTAAGTTGTTAGCCGATGCCTTGTCTAACTCAGCTAACTTTCTTTGCCTCAGCAAGCCATCGGTTTGCAGCTGCTGCAAACGATGACTTATTCGTGATGATATTGGGTGATTTGCCATGAATACTGCCTTCTACTGACAAATGTGCATCGCTTTATAACGCCGCGGCATCAAAGAATTGTTGCGTTGCTTTATCTTTTTTTGCATTGGCTTTAGCCAATAACGCAGTGTCAGATTCAATGTCAGCTGATGGTCCTTGCTCAGGATGTAGCCCTAAACGTCTAAATAGGCTCATATCATCGTTTTCTTCAGGGTTGGGTGTCGTCAGTAACTTACAACCGTAGAAAATAGAGTTAGCACCAGCAAAGAAACACATAGATTGTAATTCATCAGTCATGCTTTCACGCCCAGCTGATAAACGCACTCGAGATTTAGGCATAATAATACGTGCAACGGCAATGGTGCGCACAAATTCAAAGGGATCTAAGTCATCTATCTTTTCAAATGGCGTACCTGCAACTTTAACCAACATATTAATCGGTACTGAATCAGGATGCTGCTCTAAATTAGCTAGCTGTTGTAATAAACCTGCTCTGTCTGTCGCTTTTTCGCCCATACCGACAATACCGCCAGAACACACTTTCATGCCTGACTGACGCACGTTGGTTAAAGTATCAATACGGTTTTGATAAGTACGGGTGGTGATCACATCGCCATAATATTCAGGTGAGGTATCAAGGTTGTGGTTATAGTAATCAAGACCTGCTTTGGCAAGTTCGTCAGACTGTTCTTTTGACAGCATACCCAGTGTCATACAGGTTTCCATGCCTAATGCTCTTACATCTTTAACCATTTGGGTTAAATATGGCATATCGCGCTCGCGAGGGTTACGCCATGCAGCGCCCATACAAAAACGTGATGCTCCCGCTGCTTTCGCGCTTTTGGCTTCGGTGATGACTTTTTCGATTTCCAATAAACGCTCTTTTTCAAGACCGGTATCGTAACGGGCACTTTGAGGGCAATACTTACAATCTTCAGGACAAGCACCGGTTTTAATTGATAATAAACGACTAATTTGTACTTCATTAGGATCAAACGTCTCACGATGAATACTGTGGGCTTTAAACAGTAAATCGTTCATTGGTAAAGCAAATAACGCTTCTATTTCAGCTTTGGTCCAGTCATGACGGATGGCTAATGATGACATTGATTAATCCTTTGTTATTCGTTTTATATTCACTTTATATTGGGTTAGGATACCTTCAGCACGTAAACTGTCAATGCTATCGCGCATTACACCTTGACTAACGGTTAAAATATGAACGACTCATTTTATCAGCAAGCATCCCAGACAATCGATTCTCAAGCTATAGACTCTCAAGCTATAGACTTTGAGTTTGATAAACAGCATATTTGGCATCCCTATACTTCGATGAGTCAAGCTGCCAGCGTAACTGGAGTCCATAGTGCCGATGGGTGTGAACTGACCTTAAGCAGCGGTCAAAAGGTCATTGATGGCACCAGCTCTTGGTGGGCCTGTATTCATGGCTATAACCGCCCAGAAATTATTGAAGCGATGCAGCAGCAGCTCACGACCCTAAGCCATGTAATGTTTGGCGGTATTACCCACGCCCCTGCAGTTAACCTCTGCAAGCAATTAGTGGCGATGACCAGCCCCAATTTAACCAAAGTCTTTTTAGCCGACTCTGGCTCTATTGCCGTTGAAGTGGCCATTAAAATGGCCATGCAATACTGGCAAGGTAAACAGCTACCACAAAAGCAGCGTTTATTAACCGTTAAGCGTGGTTATCATGGTGATACCTTTGCCGCAATGAGCGTCTGCGATCCTGATAATGGCATGCATACCATGTTTAGCGCAGCGGTTACTGAACACCTTTTTGCCCCAGCGCCACTATCTGTTTTCGGTGAAGCTTTAAAGCAAGGTGATACTGATGCGCTTGAGGCGATTTTAGCAGAGCATCATCAAGATATTGCCGCCATTATTATTGAACCCGTCATGCAAGCGGCTGGCGGGATGCATTTTTATTCAGCCGAGTATTTATCTGCCATTAGAACCTTATGTGACCAGTATCATGTCCTGCTCATTCTTGATGAAATCGCTACGGGATTTGGCCGTATCGGCAAGCTATTTGCTTATGAATATGCCAATATCGAAGCCGATATTTTGTGTTTAGGTAAAGCCTTAACCGGTGGCTACATCAGTTTAGCGGCAACACTTTGTAGTGATGAAGTGGCCAAAGGTGTCAGTGACTCCCCTGCGGGCGTATTTATGCACGGGCCAACATTTATGGGCAATCCGCTAGCCTGCGCTGCAGCCAGTGCCAGTATGAGTATTTTACAAACTGGCGCATGGCAACAACAGGTCAGCGATGTTGAGTTGCAAATGAAGACTGAACTTGCTGAAGCTATTGATTATCAACATGTGGTGGATGTCAGAGTATTAGGCGCAGTAGGCGTAATTGAAATGGATAGCGTGGTTAACACGGCTAAATTGCAGCAAGACTTTATTGAGTTAGGAGTGTGGATAAGACCTTTTGCCAACGTGATATACATTACTCCGCCTTATACTATTACCAAAGAGCAACTGACGACACTAACCCAAGCCATGAAAACTATTGCCGCAAATATTACTCAAGAGCAAGCCGCTGCAGATAGCTTTAGTAATGGTTAGTTGGGGTGTAAATAAGCTGGTTGATTGACGTAAAAGCAGTGTGAAACTGATAGCGCTATGACAGTGAGAGTGTACTCATAGCGCTTTTTATATTCTGTATTAATCCACCAGCTCGATAGCTAAACTCTCAAGTAAGTTTAGCGCTTCAAAACGTGAGAACTTAGCTTGGGCAATGCGGTTTTGTAGCACATCGATAGTAAAGTCAGTTGAATCACTAAAGTCGACAGCTTGTAAATTGGTTTTCATAAAAATACTATTCGTAAAATCACAAAAAGTCATGGTGGAATTGGCAAAGTCACCATTACTAAAATCCACATCATGCAGCTTGCATTCAATCAGCTTTAACTCATTTAGTACTAAGCCAAAAAATGAATTGTCATTAAGAATACAACGGCTAAAGCTTAATTGTGCATCACGATGAAATGACGGCCAATCCGCTTTAGTCCAATCAATACCCACCATTTTGCAGTCATTAAAATCTACCTCATAAAAACGGCTATGGGGCACCTTAATTAAGCTCAAATTACAGCGATTAAACGTACAACTTAAAAACTTAGTATTTTTTAATACTGCTTCAGTAAAGTCGCAATCATTAAATTCACACTCTTCAAATTCACAGCCCTCAGTTGAGTCTATGGGTTGTTTATTGAAGCTTTTATCAAAGTACTGCTCATGTGTGACGATCTGACTCATTAAAACCCCATGCTCGATTATTCAAACTTGAGGCGTATTTTATAACACTTGCCCTGATAACAGAGAAAATAGCGCAAAAATATTATTAAGACCCCACTGATTGCTACGGCCTCACTAAAAATAAGCAAAAAAAACCGATAGTGGTTAAGTAAAAAACTTACTCACTATCGGTTACCTTGATACCGAATACTTACTTATCTAATTTAGAAGCGATAATTAAAGCTTACTGTATATGCATCACGGGTTTCACCTTTGTTATACAGCACACTTAAATTGTAATGTTTACCAATTTGCTTATTAAAGCCGACTAGATAAGCCCATTGGTTCAACTCAACACCTACATCGAAAGTAAACTCACGGTTCAACTCTTCAACAAAACCTAAATTACCTTCCATGTTAGCTTTTAATGCTTGATATTCTGCACCAACAAAAAACTGAGCACGGTAATCCAGTAACTGGTAACCCAACATAGGTTGCACGGTGAGAATACCGTCGCCCCAATCCTGGCCACTTAATTTAGTGAACGAATAGGTACCTGTAACTGAAGCAAAAAACTCCCTATAACCCACCGAAAGTGTGGTACCTGCGCCCACTAAATCATAATTAAGTTCCAAAGGAACATCAAAACGGGTTGGCTCACAAAGTGGTACTCCGACTTCAGCAGCAAAGGCACAAGCAATATCAGCTTTAAACTCTGAGCCTAATTTATCGACAAACACATCACGAATATTACCGGTATACTGGGCATCGATAACCGCATCGACTTTAATTTTACCGACTAATGCATACACATTCCAAAATGGAAAAATATTTAAATCGGCCCTTAGGGACACACTTTTAGCGTCTACGGTTCCGAAGGTGGTTTCTGGGTCAAAAAACTCGTCTAACTCCAACCCCATAATATCAAATGAAGTGAAACCTACATCCATACTTTGATCTCGATAGGCGACTGAAATACCGTAAGGTAATGGCACATCAATCCCTTGTCGACGCACCAAGTCAGCAAGTATTGGGAACATCGCTTGTAGCTCTACTTTTTCTTCTCGCATGCGCGGATCTGAAACCGTTGCGAGTAAGTCAGCATCAATCACCACCACGGCATCTTGATTATCATATAAAGCAATTGTGGTAACCGTTGTAGTTAAGGTGATCGGTTTGTCTTTTTTAGTGCCCTTGGTAATTTCAATTTTCTTTTTGATATAAGGCTTACCGTTTTCCAATTCAGTAAAATAAATCGTTTGCGAATAGTCTTTAACTTTTACGCCTTCGTAATCGAAGTCTTTTGAATTGGTAATCTCCATTTTAATTGGCTTGCCGTCTTTAGCCGTGATGGATACCTGCATAAAACGAAAATAAGCAATGTTTTGCGGAAGTTGGTATTTGGAGTAGTTAAAACGAATCACCACTTCTCCATTGGCTTTTTCAGCCACCTTAACTGATGACTCATCATAGCTTTTAGCGTATTGGCGCAAAAGGTACTCGGTTTTTGTCAGATTTTCGATACGTGCAATGACATCTTCGTCTTTATCTAACTTAATTGGGTCATATTTAATTCTTAAATCAATATTGCCTTTAGTGTCAGTACTTTGGACTAAAAATATGTCCGACGTTGTTTGTTTCCCTTCAAACTCAGTGACTCGAGATGCATGTTCAACCAGGTTTTCACCTTGGGATAATGAACTCATTCCAAATTTTGGGAGGTCATCAGAAAGACCATACTTTTCAAATACACTCACCCCCTTAGGGACGCTAATAAACTCTAAATTATTGATATCTTCACTAGCAATTTCTTCACTAAAAGCCACATTACTTAGTAACAATGAACTCACAACTAAACTTGAAACTTTTATTACCTTGTTAAGTCTGAAAAATCCCACCTTTGATAGAACATAATTAAACGTTATTCCGTTTAACGATCTTTTATTAGTATCCATATAAGCGCTACCTAATTGATGCATAAAGTCATTTTTATTGAGCTACTAGGTAAATTGTACGCACTAACAACAAAATTGCAAAGTTTCACCTACATTTTTTACATTTACCTGAGTGGCAGTATTAGCTGTTGTTCTAATAGAACAATTAAGCTGAACGATAAAGGTAAAACTGTGACTAAAACCCACACGCTAAACGATGACAAGGGGAAATGATTACGGGTAATAATCGGTAGAATTTAGGCGTTATTAAAGGTATTTGAAGGCAAACTAACAATGCTTTGAGCCTGTGCATTACCACGCTCAAAGCATCAATGGTAGAGTAAAGCGAGTATCCTCTTTGTCTTAAAAAGGGTAATACATACCCACTGAAATATAGTCGTCGTTACTATTGCTGCCGTCGGCATTTTTACCGTTATCGACCACTCCCTCAATAAAGGCAAAAAAACCCAACGATGGCACATTGTAATTAAGGGTAAGGATCAACAAATCAAGCTCATATTGGCTAGCTTGACTCTGCTCTGCAATATCATAATTATCTGGCTCGATATGGTTCCAACCGATCATTGGAGTCCAATTTCCTATGTCTCGGCTCAGTGCTATTTCGTAGCCTTTACCTTCAAAAATTTGATTACTGTTGTCTTGATACATGCCTTCTGAATGTGCGGCTACCGCAGATAAATACCAGTCACCCATGGTTGAACTAAAAGAAACTGCTAAGGCCCTAGGGTTACTGATCCTAATACCTTTCCCTTCAGCCTCGTCATTAACATACGCTAAGCCAAAGGTAAATTTGTCTACATCATAAGCATAAATAACACTGGCCGCTTCACCGCCTTTAGCTGTTAGAGTGACTTCATTACCGTCATCATCTAATACTGGCATATCTTCATCGTCTTTAAGCACTGTGGTGTCGTCGATAAACTGCCCTTGAAGGTTAACCGTTAAACTATGATTATCGAAATCGAACGGCTTATTCCAGAAAACACCATTATCGACTCGACCCGTGCCACTTAAGCCACCATCACCGTATACATAAGTTGATGATGCCAGCGCCGAATAAACATTAAACCTATCGGTTACCGAGGTCACTGCCGAATAAGCTCCTATTCTTTTACCAATAGACAGCTCTCCCCATTTGCTGTGCTGAGCAGCAAAGAAACCTTGCCTGAGTGACATAAACTCATTTCTACCATCACTTAGCGAGATTGCATTATGACCAACGTTGTAACTATCAATGCTATTGCGGGCTACCGCATTAATATACCACTCAAAAAAACCTCTAAATTTAAGGTCTGAATTTACCGAACTGCTAAAATCAAAATGTAATCGAGAGCCGTTATCAAACACAGTGGTGGTATTGTCACCATCGTTAGTGTCACTATTGATAACACCTAATTGAATATTGCCACCGACGTCTAAATTTAATAGATCAGACTTATAAACTTCAACTGCCTCTAGCGGTAACACGGTTACCAGTAAGCAAGCCCCTAATAATTTTTTCATCATCTCAATGACACTCCCATTTGTAGTCATTTTGGCGAAATCCTTCTCTGTGACTAATTTTTCGCCTCTTTATAAATGTAGCTAATTTTTCGCAACTATAAAGATACACAAGAAATTGTTTTTATTTTTTATTTTTTATTCAATAAAAGTCGTGAGAAGAGCGATGAGAATAAGAGTAATGAGAGTAATGAGAAAGAATTATCGGTTGTTACCTAAAGCGAGCCAGCGCTATTTAAGTAACCCTTGCTCAGCGGCGCTGATTAACTGTTTTTCAAGCTCAGTCCATAGACTATGACTACCTTTAGCGATTCGATCACCATTCAATGACATGACTTGCTGCTTTGAAATATTATGCTTTTTCCAACTATGACCACCGCCATGAATGTTATGCAGTAACGGCGGCACTCTATCAATGGCTTTAGCGAATATAGCATCGGCAGTTTTACCTGCTTCGAACTCAAGCCAAAGCTGTAAATATTCGTCAGCTAAATATTCTGGCAAGGTTTTGAATAACCGCTCTACTCCTTGCTGCTCCGCAATCGAATGCGTATTGCTGCTGGCATAAACTATGGTATCGCCTGCATCGATTTCACCAAAATCATGCAGTAGTAGCATTTTAATCACCCGATTGATATCAACGGGTTCATTAGCAAACTCTTTTAACATCAGCGCACTAATGCACACATGCCAGCTGTGTTCAGCTGAATTCTCATAGCGTTCTAAACCTACAGGTTTAGTATTAGGTGTTACCGACTTTAACTTTTCTATTTCTACAATAAATTCAACAATGCCTTTGATCTCATTCAAACATCCTTGTAAATGAATCCCATAATATTCAGTGAGCATTAGTATTCTTTGGTGAGGAAAATCCTTTCAGGGCTACCAGGAAAAGCTGCCACACTGCCGACAACTTTAAAACCCAGCTTTTTATAAAACTCTGGCGCTTGGTAATCTAAGGTATCCAGTTGGGCAACAACACAACCCCTTTTCTTGGCTTCCAGTTCTGCCGATGCCATTAATTGACGGCCAAGACCTGAGCCTCGGCTTGCTTTGTCGACCCAGAGCACTTCAATAAGAAAGTTTCTGTATATAGTTCGCCCTGCTATCCCACCTATAATAGTGCCTTGTTCATCACGACAAACCACAGATAAGGGCTTGGTTTCTTCTGGCCCCATATGTTCATATTTGTGCTCTCTAACCCCTGCGACTAGGGTGTCAAAAATAACGCTATCTTCTTGATGGTTTACTTCTAACATCATTTGCTGGCCTCCAAGCCAATATCTTGGGTTATTCAAACTAAATTAGCTTAGCCTTCGAATTTAATGTGAATTTTATTGCCACTGAAACTCGCCTTAAAGCCATACACCTGTAATTACTTAACTCATTTTTGCAACTGACTCACTCCATGTCCTTGTTTATAGCAGTCTTCAATATTTTTACACATTAAGCTGGGTTATCAAATTGTTAGATCCATCGTTTACTAAAATATCTACGGCCCAACTTTAACGCAAACAGCTTTATCTACCCCCTAGCAACACATAAAGGGGTTAATATACTGAGTGTATATCAACTATTACTATCAATTGCCCTGCTATAGGGCCATACTAAGATGGTTACTTATATATTCGACAATTGAGTCTAATGTACTAGTAACAGGGTCCTCCGGTTGATTAAAACTAGCCTCAGGTGTGTTACATGACAACAAATGGAAAGTATCATGAGCAAAGGACAAGACAGTAAGAAAAACACTAAAAAGCAACCACTTTTAACTGCAAAAGAAAAGAAAGCAGCAAAGACTGCCAAGAAAGCTAACAAAGGTTTTCTAGAGCATTAAGCAAGATGTGGCCATCGAGTTCCTTCGGTGGCCTGAATAGCTACCAACATTTCCCTCGCGATACTTACTTGTTATACCCCGCCCTAAAACTGTGATGTAAAAATTAGCGCTGCTAAAAGTTAAAAATCACCCCAACAAAATCCCAAAACGCAGTAATTGTTGAGATGACTTTAGTTCGGCATTAAGCCTGATTAACAATTAACTCATACTTAACTAAAACCATGTGTATTCAAATGTCACCCCGTATTGGGCGCCCATTGCTGGGTATTTGGCATACATTTCATTATTTTTGACTGTGGTATTGGTGTAGTACTCGTCAGTGATATTTTTACCCCATGCAAAGGCTTTCCAACTATCAGCTTCAACCCCAAAACGTAAATTCACTAGGGTATAAGACGGGTTAATAAAACGCTCATCAAACTCATAATCGGTTGCTGGTATTTCAACGGCATAAGGCTCACCAACAAAATCTGACACGGCAAGAGTTTGATCAACTGAGGCTTCAAAATCGGCATGTGACTCACTTGAATATGCTACATCTGCGCCAACAAAGCCTTGCAGCCCGGCTGAAATTTCAAAGTCAAAACGGGCAAATAAATTAAACTGATGCTCTGGCGTAAAAGGCAGTGGCGAACCTTTAAAGTCTAAATATTGCCCTGGTTGGTTATAGCCGACACCTTGTTTAATCTGTGAATCTAACCAGCCGTAGGCAGCGCCTAAGGTCAAGTTATCTGTCGCTAACCAGCGCCCATCAAGTTCAACCCCTGTGATCGAAGATTTAGGCATATTACCCAGGGTAAATACGGTGTTAAATACTGGGGCGATTTTTTTGGTAAGCAATTGCTTATCTTGGTAATCATAATAAAAAGCCGCGCCATTTAACTGCAGAGTACGCTCGGCTAGGCTTGATTTAAAACCTATTTCATAAGCGTCAAGTTGCTCTTGAACAACGGGAACTAACTGTTGATCAGTCACTGCCGCTAAAGAAGGAAAGCTACCCGCTTTAAAACCACGGCTATAAGATGCATAGACTGATAAATCATCATTAAACTCATAATTAGCAGCTAGGCGCCATGAAAGTGAGTCTTCGCTTAATGTGTCACTAACCTCCCCAACACTCGCCTCTGGCGTTCCAAAATCTAATACCGTAACGCAACTGCCTGCGTTGTAGCCATCACCTTTGATGACGTCACTAGTGGGCGTTGTTCCGAAAAAGAAATTAAAAAAAGTATCAGCTAAACCGCCATCAACATCTCTTGAGCAGCCAGTAAAATCCGCTTCATCTTTTGAATAACGCAAGCCGGTGGTAAGCGTGAATTGATCTGTAATAAACCAGTCAGCACTGGCAAACACTGAGGCGGTTGTGGTTTGTTGATTAATATCATTTTCAGCAATATTAAAGCCAAAGCCAGGGATTGGCAGAATATTTACGTTACTACTTATGCCCCAATCCTGCTGGGTTTGGTAATCGACTTCGCTTTTACTGTAATAAAGCCCTGCAATCCACACCAGGCTATCAAGTTGTTGGCTAACTCGAAACTCTTGGGATATGGAATCAATTTCACCATTTTGATAAACATAGTCCATGGTAACGTATTCGGAATCGGCGGCATTTTGATAACGACCTAATAAGTAGCCGTCAAATCCTGCTCCAAAGGCTTGTTCAGTAGCGGCACTCAGTGGGTTATTTTTAATATTAGCAATGGTTTCCCCTGCAAAACCAGCTCGCTCGTATTCTGAACCATCATCTTCAAATTTTGAGTAGCCAGTCAGCGAGGTAAATAAGGTTTGATCATTAATGTCGTGCTCAACTTTCAATGACACATTCGTGCTGATGTGTTCAAGGCTCGGTGTGCGCCCAGCAGTCCAATCTGCTTTGGCATTATCATCCATTAAGCCGGTAAAATTCTGTGGATTTTGTGCCATATCTAACTGGGTTTGATATATCGAAACAGTAAACGGCGCGCCTCCTGCTTTACCGGGAATATAATCAATATTTTGCGGCGCAATTGTTTCTGAATTATCGCTAGCATAACCGATAGTCAGCAATGCTTGAGTTGCCTCACTGAAGTCAAAGTTTAAGCTACCACGCACAGCCAGTTTATCTTGTCGACCTAAGGTTTCATCACGGCTAATGCTTTCCTGCCAGCCCTCGTCTGACTGAATCGTTTTAAGTGCCAGACGACCACTTACCATGTCGCTAATTCCGCCTGTCACGTAACCTTCAGCAGAAATGGTTTCATAAGAAGCAATACCCGCTTTGATGGCGGCTTCAAAATCCTTAGAGGGTTTCGCCGCAATATAATTGACCGCGCCAGCCGTTGAGTTACGGCCATAAAGCGTGCCTTGTGGCCCTTTTAAAATCTCCACCCGTTCGACGTCAAGGTTAGTGCCTTTGGTCATAATAGGAAATGGTACTGCAATTTCATCAACATACACTCCAACCGTTGATGTCGCTTGAGCGCTTGACTCATTGAAACCCACCCCACGTAAGGTATAAACCGGTGCCCCAAATGCGCTATCACTGAAATTAAACCCAGGTACAATATTGGCTAAATCAGTGGTGTCATCGATACCTATTTCATCTAATGTCTCGGCATTAAAGGCCGAAATCGACATAGGCACTTCATTAATAGACTGGCTGCGTTTTTGCGCGGTCACTTCAATCACTTCAAATTGTTTTTTTTCTGACTGAGTTTGTTCTTGTTGTGGCTCATTTGCCATTACTGGCGCATGAATTATTGATAGCAGCACTGTCGCAATTAACGACTTTTTAAAATTTCCGTTTGCTTGAACATTTGACATAGTTAATCCCCAAATTGACTATTATTATTTTTCAACCCATGTTAATTATTTGTAAAGAAATACGGGTTAATTTGAGGGTAACGCTAGCGCTGTACAATAAACTGCCACATTTGTTCGGTTGGGATATCTGTGGGATAAAATATCAACTAATTTATAGCGAGGATTTGTTTATTAAAATGGGTTGGCTAAAAAGATTTTGCAAGCTTTGGCTGTCATGAATTCAAGATAATGGCATTGTTCGGCTCAATATGTCCAAAAGACAGATTAAGCCATAAAACCTAGCCTCATAACATATAAACATACCTTATGAGGCCACTGCTTATATCGTGTTAAGCAGCCAATAACTCCCAATTGTGGTTAAACAGGCAATGACGGGGAACACCACAGTCACGACTCCGACATCTTTATAAGCCGTTTTATGGGTTTGCCCTGTTATTGCCAATATCGCTACTACCGCGCCGCAATGAGGCAGACTATCAAACCCGCCGCTGGCCATAGCAGCAACCCGATGTAAGATCTCTGGATCGACGCCTTTATCTAAATAAACAGGCGCCATAGTCCCTAAAAAGATTTGCAAGCCACCTGATGACGAACCCACAATTGCAGACACTGAACTTGCGGCAATAAAAATTGACAGCAGCACAGGGACATCTAAGGTGGTGATCCACTGGGAAAACTGCGAAAACGTTTCGGTATGGCTCACTACGCCACCAAAACCGATGACAACTGAAGTCGCGATTAACGGCGATATAGACTCTTCAGCGCCTTGACCAAGCTCGGTAATACTGCGGGGTAGAATACGTGGAAACAACACTATGGTGGTAATAATACCAATCAAGAGTGCCATACAAGGCCAAATTATCGGCTGACTGTTGGCATAGTCAACAACCTCAATGCCGTTAACGCCTAAAGCACTGATGATCCTTGGAGAGACAATACAAATTACCACAGCGGCAATGGGAATGACTGAACGAAACCAAGATGGCATCGCCATTTGCTTATTGTTGGCTAAAATCAGTTTATCTTTTTCAGAAGGGATAAAACCCTCACCATTGGCCTTGGCTATGTGACGCTGCTTTTCAAGATACCACAGCCCCAAAGACAACATAATGGCGCTACTGAATAGGCCATATCCCGCTGCGGCAAATAAGTCGGTTTTTAGCGATACCGAAGATATCACATTATGTATTGACGGTGAGCCTGGCATAGCGGTCATGGTGAACGTACCAATACCTAAGGCAATGGCACCAGTAAATAACCGCTTAGGCACATTCGCTTGTTGCAATAGCTGCACCCCAAGCGGATACATAGTGAAAATAACCACAAACAACACCACGCCACCATAGGTGAGCAAAGCTGAAAATAATACCGTAATAATTAGCACACGTTCAGCGCCTAAGGTGTCGACTAACTTATTCGCAATACTATTGGCCGCTCCTGTTGCCGCCAATAAACGACCAAACATCGCACCTGCGGCAAAGAGTAAAAAGAACCGTCCCGCAAATGTAAATGCCCCCAGTGCCCCGGTTGGAAAATATTCCAGCATGGCTTTATCAAATGCCATGCCGCTAGTGATAATCACTATGGTGGAACACACTAGCGAGGCCAGCACAATGCTATAGCCGCGCATTGCCATCCATATAAATACAGCTAATGCCGCAATAATTCCTAAAGCCATATCAATAACTCCATTTATAGCTCACGATATCCACCGCGATCGGCACTGGTAGCAAACGCTGCATAGGATTTTAACGCGCGGGTGATCACACGGGTTCTTGGTTCATTGGGCTGCCAAGCTTGATCCTTTGGCAATGCATTCATGGCATCACGACGTTGCTGCAATGCCGTATCAGAGATCAGTAAATTAATCGAACGATTAGGTATATCGATGCGTATTTGATCGCCATCTTCAATTAACCCGATAGCACCTTGATTAGCCGCCTCAGGTGAAACATGGCCCACTGATAGACCCGCAGATGCACCAGAGTATCGACCATCTGTCACCAGTGCACAGCTAGCATCTAACCCTTGAGCTTTTAAGCTCATGGTTGGTTTAAGCATCTCTTGCATGCCAGGTCCGCCCTTGGGGCCTTCGTAGCGAATAATGATGATGGTGTTAGGTTGAATTTCACCATTATCAATGGCGGTTAATGCCGTTTCTTGCTGATTGAATACTCTTGCCGTTCCGGTAAAATCCAGCATATGCTCATACACTGCAGCGGTTTTCACTATGCAACCATCTTCAGAAATATTACCGTACAAAACGGCCAAGCCACCTTCGGTGCTATAAGGGTTATCAATATTACGGATACAGCCTTTTTCACGATCTAAATCTAACTCTTTCCAGCGCTGTGACTGGCCATAGGCCTTAATGGTGCGTTTGCCACCAGGCGCGGCTTTAAAGTACTCATGCACTTCTGGGTTATCTGTACGTAATACATCCCAATAGGCTAGCATTTCCGCTAATGTCCCGCCGCCAACCGATTTAACACTGGTGTCAATTAATCCGGCGCGTTCTAGTTCGCCAATGATTG
Organism: Shewanella sp. 10N.286.51.B2; assembly: GCF_041469265.1. Lineage (NCBI taxonomy): Bacteria > Pseudomonadati > Pseudomonadota > Gammaproteobacteria > Alteromonadales > Shewanellaceae > Shewanella > Shewanella sp. 10N.286.51.B2. The sequence continues at coordinate 47,071 of NZ_JBFRKH010000040.1, read as the reverse complement.
CCATCATGCCGCCAGCACGGTGAACATCTTCCATATAGTAATCTTTGGTGGCTGGTGACACCTTGCAAAGGTGCGGCACTTTTCTGGATAAGCCATCAATATCACTGAGATTGAAATCCACCTCGCCTTCTTGGGCCATAGCCAGCAAGTGTAGAATGGTGTTGGTAGAACCTCCCATCGTAATATCCACTTTCATCGCATTGAAAAACGCTTCGCGAGTGGCAATCGAGCGCGGTAACACCGAGTCGTCATCTTCAAAATAGAACTTTTTGGTGTTGGTTACGATTTGCTTAGCTGCACGGGTGAACAAGTCTTTACGATCGGAATGAGTCGCCAATAATGAGCCATTGCCCGGTAGTGCGAGCCCTAACACTTCAGCCAAGCAATTCATTGAGTTGGCGGTAAACATGCCAGAACAAGATCCGCAGGTAGGACAGGCATGATTTTCTAAAAACTCAGCACTTTTACCATCAAGTTCCTGACTACTGAAAGCGGCAATATAGGTATCAATGGGGTCAAAACGCTGAACTTTATCTTTTTCAACTACGCGGCCTGCTTCCATAGGCCCGCCTGAGACAAATATCACTGGAATATTTAACCTTAATCCCGCCATTAACATGCCAGGGGTGATTTTGTCGCAGTTTGAAATACAGATCATCGCATCAACGCAATGAGCATTAATCATATATTCGATGCTGTCAGCAATAATTTCACGGCTCGGTAAGCTATAAAGCATACCGTCATGACCCATGGCAATGCCGTCATCGATAGCAATGGTATTGAACTCACGGGCAATGCCGCCCGCTTCAAAAATAGCCTCACACACTAGGCGGCCGACGTCTTGTAAATGTACATGGCCTGGGACAAACTCGGTAAATGAATTAACCACGGCAATCATGGGCTTGCCAAAATCTGTTTGCTGTAATCCCCCTGCTAACCAAAGTGCACGTGCTGCAGCTGCACCTTTACCGTCGACAACTTTTGATGATCTTAATTTAGGCATGTTAACTCTCGTTTTTATTATTAGTGTTAACTACTTTGTCATAGATGATTTGTTAATTTCTGTCACATTTGTGACAATTAAGGCGAAGCACTGAGTTTGGTTCGAAACTCAATTGCAATGACAGGTGTAGCAAATATCAGCCATAAGACCTTGCGAGGCACTGTTAACACAATAGATGATAAAATATAATAAAATCAAATATCTAAGCGGTATCTGCCATTGTCGAATAAAGCGGCACTATGGCTTGATGTGACAAATTCAAATCAAACAATTTGATCATGTTATCAATATCATTAATAAAAATTTTACCGTACTCAATTTGAATCAGGTTTTCTTGCTGCATTTTTTTCAATTCACGCCCGACGCTTTGCCGTGTTGCCCCCACCATTTGCCCGAGCATTTCTTGTGATATATCAGGTAAAGAGACGGCTTCAAGTTCTTTAGCGCCGCGGCTTAGGGCAAGCCTGACAATTGCTGCACCTAATCTTTCATAAAGTGGCAGTAATAATGCTTCATTTAAACTGGCAAAAGTGTATTGAATGCGGGTACATAGAAAGCGGTTTAGTGCTATCGACATTTCAGGAAAGTGCTGACTTAAATGTAAATAGTCTTTATGTGACAATACATTAACTTCAACATCAGTGCATGCCACAGCATAGTTAGGTCGATTATAGCGGGTGATTAATCCGATATCCCCAAAGCAATCACCTGCATGCAAAATGGCCACAATTAACTCTCGACCTTCTTTATTGTAATTACAAATCTTGACTTTACCTGACACCACTTGAAAGCCACAATTTGAGGTTTCACCAGAGTTGTAAATAAATTCATCTTTACGAAATTTTTTAAAGCTAAGCCTGTGGGATATTTGCTGCTGTATTTCGCTGGGTAATTCAGCGCGCCAATTATGTAGATGTTGAATTGTTAACATAGTGCAGAGAGTCCTTGTTCATTCGAACTTATTATTATTGGTCAATCATGGCTAGATTAAGTGATAGTCCCTACAAAGGCAAAGGCTAAAAAAACCACACGCTAGCAACAAATGCTGCCTAGGTTTTTATCCACTTAACAACACTATTCTTCTACCGATTAATAGTGATATTTATAGTAGACACGTTATTATCGTTCACAAAAGCAAGCCAATTAAGCTTATAAATTTTATATCAATATCGACCATGAAGCATCTCAAATGCAACATTTGTTGCGGAAACAAACCATCGCTACTGGCACTCTAAACAATCACTAGCTTCAAAAATCATGACAGAAATAGCGAGACCTAAAACCAATTGATTGCCCATAAAAATAATAATAAGGACAAGATAATGACTGATATTATTGTACTTTCTCGCCCATTACCTCTACCGCAAATTAGCGCTAATGGCTCCGCAATCGAAGTGCGGGTATTTGAAGGTGATTACGCTGTTTTTACAGGTGCAAAGGTGTACTTAACAACGGCATTAGATGCCGTTAGTTCTGATTTTATTAATACCTTGCCGACATCCATTACATTAATCGCCAATATTGGTATTGGCGTTGATAATATTGACCTTAACGCCGCTAAAGTGCGCTCCATTTCGGTAACTAACACCCCGGTGGTCACTGAAGATACTGCCGACTTAGCCTTTGGGTTATTGCTAGCCACTTGCCGCCGACTTGGCGCAAATGAGCGCTTTTTACGCAGCGGTAAATGGTCTAAACAAGCCCCAATGGCCATGATGGGAAATCAAGTCCACGGTAAAAAGTTAGGCATTGTGGGAATGGGTAGCATAGGCCAAGCCGTTGCGCGCCGCGCCAAAGCCTTTAATATGGATATTTATTATTATAATCGCTCACGATCTCTCGAAGCCGAAGCAAACTATCAAGCCCATTATTGTGACAGTCTGGCGAGCTTGTTATCGTCTGTAGATATCATTAGTTTACATTGCCCACTCACCCCTGAATCACAACAGATAATCAATGCTGATAGCTTAGCCAATTGCAACGATGGCGCCATTTTGATCAATACCGGCCGCGGCGGATTAATTGATGACAACGCCCTCATCGATGCACTAAAAAACGGTAAAATTGCTGCAGCTGGATTAGATGTATTTGATGGTGAGCCTGATTTCCATTCTGGCTATCTTGATTTTGAAAATGTCACCTTAACTCCGCATATTGGCAGCGCAACGGCTGAATGCCGTCAAGCTATGGCAGGCAAAGCCTTACAAAATGTTATTGCGATGCTTGAAGGCAAACCGTTATCAACTCCTGTATAGAGCAGCCACTATGTTATTAACTAAGTCTTTAGAAAAATGCTTTAACATTGAGCAGTTACATCAGCAAGCACATAAAAACCTCCCCCTACCTGTGTATGACTACATGGCAGGCGGTGCTGACGATGAAGTGTCTTTGAGTCACAATGTTAATGCCTTTGATCAATATCAGATTATTCCTAAGTGTCTCACTAATGTCACCGACATCAATACCCACAGCCATATACTGGGCTGTGACATGTCGGCACCATTTTTTATTTCACCTGTGGGTCAGCAGCGCATGTTTCATGCTGATGCAGATATCGCTGGCGCTAAAGCCGCTGAAAAACAGGATATTTTGTTTACCTTATCCACTTTCTCTTCCAAAACCATTGAAGAGGTCGCCAGCAGTAGTTATGGCAATAAAATGTTTCAGGTATATGTCGTGACGGATCCGCAATTAAATGAAGAAATTATGCAGCGGGCAAAAGCGGCAAAATATCAAGCCATGTGTTTAACCGTTGATACCGTGGTGGGCGGCAATCGTGAGCGAGACATAAAAAATGGCTTAACCATACCCATGAACCTCAGCCTAAAAAGCCTATTGGAATTTGCTAAACATCCTTTGTGGGTAAAAAACTACTTTATGTCAGGTGGCAAAGATTTAGTTAATCTAAATGCAGCCCCCTCAACAGGCGATACCGAAAGCTTCCTTAAGTATATGGGTAATCTATTGGAGCGAAATCTCACTTGGGATCACGCCGCCAAGATGATTAAACAATGGGGCGGCCCTTTTGCCATCAAAGGCATTATGTCGGTAGATGATGCAGTTAAAGCTAAACACATTGGCGCATCGGCCATTATGATTTCAAATCATGGCGGCAGACAGCTGGACTGCACCCCTGCGCCAATTGAAATGGTGGCTGACATTCGAGCGGCAGTCGGTCCAGACATCGAGCTCATCGTCGATGGCGGCATCAGACGCGGCAGCGATATTTTTAAAGCGATAGCCTTAGGCGCTAATGCGGTATCACTTGGCAGAGCATACGCCTATGGCCTAGCTGCGGGCGGGCAAGCGGGCGCAGAAAAAGCCATCAATATACTCAAAACAGAATTTGTCCGTACTATGGCCTTGGCAGGCTGTCAAAGCCTTAAGGATATTAACACCAGCATGATCCGTAAGCGTTAACGGTCATCCTCATTCCCTTTAAGTGAGATAATATTAAGTTAGAACAACATCAGGCCTGCGAGCTCCCCCCCCCTTCGCAGGCCTGATGCTCTAGTGTCATAATGCAACGACTTAAAAGAATTTAAGCATTCAAACTAATCCGCGCTATTCACTCGCCTAATTCCTATCGCCTTCTATACTTTTGTTGAGCTTATAAGTGATTTGATTATCAAGCATTCGCTAATTAACTCGCTCATGTCCTATACCTTTAATTCACAGTCTTGTAGGAGTAATTTTATCAATGACACGATTAAGCACCATATTACTGCTATTAAGTTTGTTAAGCATTTATCCACTGCAGGCCACAACCAATCCTTGGGAGCTCGCCACCAGCATCTATCAAGGGCAAGTTGCAGCTATTGGCGGCTATGCTAATGGTTGTTTATCAGGCGCACAGCCACTGCCGTTAACGGGTGACGGCTACCAAGTTATTCGTAGTCAGCGGCAGCGTTTTTATGGCCACCCTAATCTCGTGAATTTTGTCAGTCACTATTCAAAGCAGCTAACTCAGCAAGGGATCAATAATATTCTCATCGGTGATATGTCGATGCCCCGCGGCGGTCAATTTGATTTTGGCCACAGCAGCCATCAAATAGGCTTAGATGTGGATATTTGGCTAAAACTAACCGAGGCGCCACTCAAGCCCCAAGAATTACAAAATCCACGTCATTTGTCTGTGGTTGATATTGATAAATTAACCGTTAATCAAGCATGGTCAAAACAACATAAAACCATGCTCAAAGTCGCTGCAGAGAATAATCAGGTCGCTCGGATTTTTGTTAATCCAATCATCAAGCAGCAGCTGTGTAATGAACGAAGCGACAAGGATACTTGGCTACAAAAAATTCGTCCTTGGTGGGGCCATACCTCTCACATGCATGTGCGCTTGCATTGCCCTGAAACTGATAGCTTATGTAAAGCGCAGCAGCCCATTAAATCAGGTCATGGCTGTGAAGAATTAACTTGGTGGACCCAGCAACTTAAGCGTGCAGCGGCAAGCCAGCAACAAGCTAAACAACCTAAAACGGCAGCGGCGCCAAAGCCTTTAAAACAAAAACCGCTTTCCTGTGAACCACTAGTTAAAAACTTACAGGCAAAACAGTAATTTCCCCCTCTTAAAACATTCACTATTGAGCATTTGCCCGTTAAATTGCACTAAACAGGCCAAAAATATACTTTAACTGCATTGGCTGCTCGACATATGAGCAGTTATGTCTGTATAATCCGCGGCTGTTTTACCTACGTAAATGCTCTGCCTTTTTAAGGTCAGCGTTTATCTGCTTAGCTTGGCTGAACTCAAAGTACCTTTTTATTGTACATCGAGCTTTGTTTTGCATACTTAACCATTCAGGATATTCCTTTGATTTCTACCGCAAATATCACCATGCAGTTTGGCCCAGAGCCATTGTTTGAAAACATCTCAGCTAAATTTGGCCACGGAAACCGTTATGGTTTAATTGGTGCCAACGGTTGTGGTAAATCAACCTTCATGAAAATTCTAAGTGGTGAACTTGCACCGACTTCTGGCAACGTGTCTATTACTCCGGGCCAAAAAGTCGGTACCTTAAGTCAAGATCAGTTTGCTTTTGAACAGTACAGCGTAGTCGATGCTGTCATTCAGGGTGACCCAAAACTGTGGGAAGTTAAGCAAGAGCGTGAACGCATTTATTCTTTGCCTGAAATGACTGAAGAAGACGGAATGAGAGTCGGTGAACTTGAAAGTGAGTTTGCTGAAATGGACGGTTACAGTGCAGAAAGCCGCGCTGGTGAAATCTTACTTGAAGCCGGTATCGATGAAGAATATCACTTTGGTTTAATGAGCCAAGTCGCTCCCGGTAAAAAGCTACGTGTATTACTGGCACAGGCTTTATTCTCAAACCCTGATATCTTGCTGCTTGATGAACCGACCAACAACTTGGACATACATACCATTAGTTGGTTAGCAGATGAGTTAAACAAACGTAAATGCACCATGATCATCATCTCCCATGATAGACATTTCTTGAACACTGTCTGTACTCATATGGCTGATATCGATTACGGTGAACTGCGTATTTACCCTGGTAATTACGAATACTTCCTTGAAGCTGCAGGCTTAATCCAAGAGCAGTTATTAGCAGGTAACGCTAAGAAAGTGGCTGAAATGGCTGAACTTCAAGACTTTGTTAACCGTTTTGGTGCTAACGCATCTAAAGCGAAGCAAGCCAGTTCTCGTGCTAAAAAGCTTGATAAAATTTCGCTAGATGAAGTTAAATCATCTAGTCGCATGACGCCTTCATTACGTTTTGACGAAAGCAAAAAAATGCATCGTCAAGCGCTTATCATGGAAGACGTTGGCCATGGTTTTGAAGATAATACCTTATTCCAAGGCGGTAACATTATCCTTGAAGCAGGCGCAAAGCTTGCTGTTATTGGTGAAAACGGTGTCGGTAAAACTACCCTGCTACGCTGTTTAGTTAACGATCTGACCAATAACGAAGGTGTGGTTAAGTGGTCTGAAAATGCCGCTATCGGTTACTGCCCGCAAGACAGCAGCAAAGACTTTGATAATGATCTAAGTTTATTTGATTGGATGTCGCAATGGCGCACCCCAAGACATAACGATTTAATGGTCCGTGGTATGTTAGGCCGTCTTCTATTTACTGAAGATGATGCCAACAAGAAAGCCCGTAACTGTTCAGGTGGTGAAAAGAACCGTCTATTATTTGGTAAGTTAATGATGATGGATGTAAATGTACTCATCATGGACGAGCCAACCAACCACATGGACATGGAAGCCATTGAAGCGCTGAACAATGCCCTTAAAGAATTTGAAGGCACCTTGATTTTCGTTAGCCACGATAGAGAATTTGTATCATCGCTTGCAACTCACATCATTGATGTGAGAGACCAAAAGTTATTAAGCTTCCACGGTACCTTTAACGAGTACATGGCAAGCCAAGCTGAAGCAGCAGCGCTGATAAAAAAATAAGCCTTATTAACGAAGATTATTCGTAATATCGCAGTCATAAAAAAGCCATTTGAATATTCAAATGGCTTTTTTGTTTTTACGCTATGCCAACCTTTGGAACTTATAAATAGGTATTTAAAAATTCGAGGTATTTATTAGAAGCACTAATGCGGTTAGCTTTTTTACTAAAGCCATGGCCTTCATCATCAAACACAAGGTAATCAACATAAGTGCCGCCCGAGCGGATTGACTCGACCATTTCATCACTCTCAATTTTTAGTACTCGGGGATCATTTGCCCCTTGCACCACCAACACCGGGCTTTTCACTTGTTCACCAAAAAACACTGGTGAAATATTGTGTAAGCGCTCTTTATCTGTCGTTGGGTCCCCTAACTCGTCATAAAGACTTTTACGAAATGCTTCCCAGTAAGGCGGTATGCTTTCAAGGGTTCTCACCCAGTTAGTAACGCCAAAGATATTAATTCCGACCTTAAACTCATCAGTAAATGCCATCGCAGCCATTGTTAAGTAACCGCCATAACTGCCACCCATAACACCAATCTTATCGGCATCAACCCAATCTAAGGTTTGAAGGTATTTTTTGTTATACACCACATCTTGTAAATCATCTTCACCATGACGTTTATCATCTAAGTGAAAAAACGTTTTACCATATCCACTTGAACCACGATTGTTAATCTTAATGATGGCATAGCCGTTATTCACCAGATGTTGAACTGTTGCAGAGTACCCTTTGCGAGATTGCCCGCCAGGACCACCATGGATATAAATCAATGCGGGCACTTTTTTCATATTAGCTTGTTTAGGCTTATATAAAATCGCAGGAATCTCTAAACCATCAAAGCTTTTAAAACGCACCACTTCACCGGTAACAAGATTCTGTTCTTTTATGTTTGGATTACCAGAATTGGTTAATCGAAGTATCGAGTCTGTACCTAATTTGTGGGTATATAAGTTTGATGGTGAAGTATCTGAGTTAATGTAAAACACCATTGAACTTGAATCATCAGAGAAATTTACCCCGCGTAAATCACCACTGGGTAAGGTCGGTAATTGCAGTTCAGAATTAGTGGTTAAATCAGTAATAATCAACTGTGTTTGCGCATCGGCATTGACACCGGTAATTTGAAAACGACCATCTTTTGAAAAGTAGCTAAAACTGACATCCCAATCTGCCTTATAGCTTAAGGTGCTCTCACCTGTTGCTAAATCATATGCCCATGATTGATTGAACTCACCAAATTCATCGGTGGCATACAACAAGCGTTTATTGTCTTTAGAAAAAGTATCAACCGAATAAGACACATCACCACTATGTTCAGTGAGCAAGCGTGGTTTTGCCATTTTCAATCTAAGGTCGATTAAATAAAGATCTGAGTTACTGTTTGAATGGCTTTTACTCAGCGCGATAAAACGGCCATTTGGACTCACACTTTCTACACTAAAACCAGAGTCATTTTTAAACACTAATTGGCGACTGTAATCTTCAGTATTATATTGATAAACATCAAAATACTTAGCATCTCGTTCATTGGTTACCACAAAGAAAGATTGCTCATCTTCATGCCATGACATTACTGACGCTTTTAAGCCTTCGCCTGGGGTTAAATCCACGTCAGTGCCATCTAACTCTTGGACATAAAGATGATTAAGTTCATCACCACCTTTATCCGCGCTATATAAAAAACGTTCGTCTTTTGGAAACCACGACTCAACAAATACTGATTCTTTAGTTGAAAACGTCAGTTGTTTTGACGGGCTGCCATCAACAGACACACGATAAGCATTGAAAATACCGCTTTTATCATTACTGACTAAAACAGCATTGCCTAAATGGTTAATTGAAGAGCCAAATACACTGGTGGTTTTATAAAACTCTTCAGCATTGTAAGTTTCAAATGCCACTGAATTACTGGCAACTAAATCAATTGGATCAGCTTGTGGTTTAACATCATTGGAGTTACTGGAATTCGAGCAACCACCTAGTGCAACCGCCATTATGGCTGTTGTGATAGCAGTTGTGATGAGGGTTTTAAGCATGAAAATATCCTTATTATGTCCGAGAACTTAAACGAGATAATTCAAAAAGTAGCGATGAATTATTGAGTATAGTATTCAACCTAGCAGGAGATGCTAATATTGGCTAGCCGTATGAGAATCAATAAAACAGAAGTTGAAGCGGAACGTTATAACATTTAAATAAAATAACGATTATGCGAATACATTAACTAGCAAGTTGAAATGAGATAGCCAAAGGTATTATTTGCATGCTCTGGAACGCCCAAACCCACTAAAGTAGACATCACAAAAATGACTAAGATGGTAATTGCTAACGCTGCGGTGATAATCATTAATAGCCTAAATAATGTTGCCATCTAAGTTCCTTTAGCCTTCACTTTTAACTGACTGATACGATTTATCTCAATCATATTTCAGCCATAAGTTAACAGAATGAGCTCATATAGTGTTATTGATAAATGCTATTACCTTTATACAAATGACAAAAACAACAAAGCCCATCATGAAATGGGCTTTGTTAAATTGGTTTTAACTGTATTCGTTATTTAGCGGCATTCGCCCGTGCTTGATGCAGCTTTTTATAGCTTTCAATCAATCTTAAATGCGGCTCGATACCTTCAAGCTTCATGCTGGTTTGAGTCAAACCAAAGAACTTCACCTCACCAGTGACACTGCCAACAACGTTTTTCATATTGTCTTCACCAAACATACGGTTGAAGTTATTGATAAAGTGCTCAAGCGCTAAACCGTCATCCAAGGTGACTTCTAATACCGCATTAACCGCTTGATAGAACAAGCCGCGCTCGACTGTATTGTCGTTGTATTGTAAAAACTCACCAACATAATCCATCGCATCTTCAAGTCTGCCTATCGCAAGATAGATTAAGATTTTAAGCTCGATGATGGTTAACTGTCCCCAAGGGGTGTTTTCGTCAAACACGATACCAATTAAGGTTGGTATATCGGTTTGATTATCCAGTTGGCTTTCTTCTAAGCGCTCAACTAAATCAGTTAACTGCTCTTGGGTTAACACATGCAGGTTTAAAATCTCTTCACGGTAATCCAACGCTTTATTGGTGTTGTCCCAAATAAGATCTTCAACTGGATACACTTCTGAGTAATCAGGCACCAAGATACGGCAAACCGCTGCGCCTAATTGGTCAAACTCAGCAATATAAGCTTCTTTGCCAATATCCGCTAAGATGCCAAATAAGCTTTCAGTTTCTTCTTCCGTAGTACCAGAGAAATCCCATTCGCAGAAATCATAATCATGATTGCTGCTAAAGAAACGCCACGAGATAACACCTGTAGAGTCAATAAAGTGCTCAACAAAGTTTTCAGGCTCTGTCACTGTCATGCTATTGAACGTCGGCTTTGGCACATCGTTCAAGCCTTCAAAGCTTCGACCTTGCAATAATTCTGTCAGGCTGCGCTCAAGCGCCACTTCAAGACTCGGATGGGCGCCAAATGAAGCAAATACGCCGCCAGTTTTAGGGTTCATCAAGGTGACACACATTACAGGGAATTGACCACCGAGTGAGGCATCTTTAACCACAACAGGGAAGCCTTGTTCTTCTAAACCTTTAATACCCGCTAATATGCTTGGGTACTTTTCAAGTACAGCCATTGGCACATCTGGCAGGACAATTTCTTGCTCGATGATTTGGCGTTTAACCGCGCGTTCAAAGATTTCAGATAAACACTGCACCTTGGCTTCAGCTAGGTTATTACCCGCGCTCATGCCGTTACTTAAAAATAAGTTCTCGATTAAGTTAGACGGGATATTAACCACTTCGCCATCTGAGTGACGAGTATAAGGAATGGTACAAATACCACGCTCAAAGTTACCTGAGTTGGTATCTATCAGATTTGAACCGGCTAACTCACCATCTGGATTATAAATCTCTAAACAGTAGTCATCTAAAATGCCGCTTGGCAGCGAGTCATCTTCTTCTAACTCAAACCATGTTTCATTGGGATAATGCACAAACTCGCTATTAGCTATCTCTTCGCCAAAGAACTGGTCGTTATAAAAGAAGTTACAGTTTAAACGTTCAATGAATTCACCTAATGCAGAGCACAGCGCACTCTCTTTCGTCGCGCCTTTACCATTAGTAAAACAGGCTGGTGATGCTGCATCACGAATATGCAGTGACCACACATTCGGCACAATGTTACGCCATGAAGAAATTTCAATCTTCATCCCCAGCTCTGCTAGCATGGCAGTCATGTTGGTGATGGTTTCTTCAAGGGGTAAGTCTTTACCTATGATGTAGGTGCTGGTATCGCCTTCAGGTTGACCCATTAGCATGGCATTGGCGTCAGCGGCTAAATCATCAACGGTTTCGATTTTAAATTCAGGGCCGGTTTGCACCACTTTTTTAACCGTGCAGCGGTCGATAGAACGTAAAATACCGGTACGATCTTTTTCAGAAATATCATCTGGTAATTCAACTTGGATCTGAAAAATCTGGTTATAACGATCTTCAGGATCAACAATGTTGTTTTGTGATAGCTTGATATTTTCCGTAGGAATATCACGGGCTTTACAATACACCTTGATAAAGTAAGCCGCACACAGCGCTGACGACGCTAAGAAGTAATCAAACGGACTTGGCGCTGACCCATCACCTTTGTAGCGAATAGGCTGATCGGCAGTAACAGTAAAGTCGTCAAACTTGGCTTCAAGTCTTAAGTTGTCGAGAAAATTAACTTTGATTTCCATTGAATAGTTCCAGAGTCGTGCGCTGTAAATTGGCGGGTATATCTAATGAGGTGAATTATCGGTGTTTTTAGCGCAATAGTCTTGGGTTAATTGTCACTATTGCTTAATTAGCTGAAAAATTTCCCCTGCATTAAACAATAATCAAAGGCTTAGCATTGGCCATGCTTGCACATGACCAGCTAAGTTATTGCTGATTAAGTCGACATATAGATTTATTTATGACATTTGCCATAGTTAAATGACTATAGTTAAATGACCATAGTTAAACGGCGAGGCTTAATTCAATATCTTTAATCTTGTAAGGGTACTCTGCCTCACGGTGCTGAAACGATAAAATCGCCTCATTTAAAACAACGCCCTCTTCAATGTTTATCGCTTGGCGAATGGTTTCATTTTGCAGCCAAGCGCTCTGCCCTGCTAGCACTGCAGGTAAATACACAATCAGCGCTGCTGAAATCGACCGAGTAGCACTTTCCCAAAGGTAAGTCGGGGTATGATCCACCGCATAATAATCCACCGTTTTATAGTTAAACATTGGCTGTTTAAATGTGGTCGGCTTAGCAAAAAAGAAGCCCATTTTTTCATCGCAACTGACATCAATGATCAAACTATGGGGTTTTAGGCACTCTGCTTCAGATTCGATAACGAAATTAGTTGGCTTGGCAGTGTTTTGAAAAGTGCCGTTAACGATAATATCGGCTTCACTGATGAGCTCTGTTAATGGCCTGCTAGTGCCATCATGCTCAACCACCATCATTCGGGCTTCGCCCGTCTCGCCTGCGCGAATACGGACATAGTTACAATCTAATACTTCTTCACGCACTTGCTCTTCAGGTCGCTGAATACAAATGGTAATGTCTTTAAAACCATGGGCTTTAAGGGCGTAAATCGCGCCGCGACTCACGGCGCCAAAGCCAAAAATAATCGTCTTACGTTGATCGCCATAGTGGCCATCAATGCCTTTAAGTTGTAATGAGTGTAGCACTGCACAATAACCAGCCATTTCATTATTTTTATAAAAAGTATGACGACCCATTTGCCCCGTTGCCGACCAAATAAACATATCTTCAAAAGCAATTAGGGTTTGTTTGCGATCTAGCGCTGCTTGAGTAATATCTTGCTGCTGCACACAATGTACATAACCCCATAAAGTGCCGCCTTCACGCAGCTCTTGTAAATCTTCTAACACCGGCTTGGCAATAATTACCGTACCAATATTTGCCAGTAACTCATGACGCGTGGCAATACCGCCAGTTAATGCAGCAATTTCAGCATCTGAGATCCCAAAGGGTTCGCCATAACCTTGCTCAAATATGAGTTGCTTTCGAAGCGCTTGCGGAATGCGCAGTAAATGTCCTGGGTGAATGGGAAAGCGTTTTTCGTCTACTTTTCTTGAAGTCCCTATGACTCCTACTTTTAACGTGTTCATGTCATCGTTCCTTGTTATATCAATGGATCTATGTGACTGCATACACGAATGTTTATTTTCGCCAATGGCCAGTTGCTCTAATGATTAGAGGTGGGATCTGCTCTGGTTAATGCGACAGTCGTAAACAACGCGGCCTAATTAACATAGAGTTTTATAAATGGAAGAACTTTACGGTGACCGAGCTTAAAAAAGCGTCGCAGACGATAAAGTGTCAATATTTGAAGGGAAATTTATTGCATACTCATTTATCCACTACGAAGGTTTTAGCTACAGAATTATGGGAAGTTCATATAACTAGCAGTGTGAGCACTTAATGAATTAATCATTGCTAACGCTTTTGAAAACTCATATAGCACAAGATGAGGTTGTCTATTTACCGAAGAAGATAAAAAAGATAAGCGCCTTACTTTAGCATAAATTAGCCCGCTAAAGTTAAAATGCGCAGCTTTAGTCCTGTTAAAACCGCGGCTGCTAAATATAAGCTCGTATTTAAACAAGATAAGTCAAGCCAGCTAAATTGGCCTACTTTTGCATAATCTTTAAAAAAGTCAGTCTATATTATTAGATTATGCTTAAAAACAACTACACTGATCTCATCGAGATCAGCTAAATGTAACTATTCACTTTAATAAATAGGTTAACTACAGCCACTATGCGACAATCGCGCCCATGAGTATCTACCAGCTATTACACAAGGCCCCTATTCGCGTTATCCGTATTGGAAGACGGCGCATTTGGCTACGTGTAAAACTGGATATGTTGGTGGTAAAACAGGCCTTAGCCCAAGAAAAGCAAGAAACCAAAGCCATGCTGGTGACTTATAAACGCTATACCTGCAAGCAAGCCAACAAGGATGAATTAGCCGAAGCCAATAAACAATTTGCCGACTTACTCAAAGGTTTGGGCTTAGGGGTTTTCGCGGTGTTACCTTTTGCCCCTATTACTATTCCTTTGGTATTAAAACTCGGCAAAATGGTAGGCGTTGACGTGCTGCCAAGCTCATTCAATAATATGTCCGAACGCAAAGCCAATGCTCGAAAAAACGCCATTAACAAAACCAGTTAACCCAAATAGCCACAGCCTAACTGATAAGTGACAATAGCCAGTAGCTAAACTAATAAGCAACTACCACGGTTATTTTTTAGCAATCCTAATAACTTTGCCAAAAAGTAGTCGTAACCTCAGCTCATAACCGCCTATTTCAGTCGCGCCATTCCACTATAGTCATCTATTGCAGCAAACAAGCACACTAAAACCATCTCTATGCTTTCTAGAATCAAATCAGCCTGATACTCTTAGGGATATCCTTAAACTCATCGCAATCAACGAGTCCTACTATGAGCAATATCATTATTTCAGGTGTTTCAGGCATTCCCCTGTCTATTTTCAATAGCGAAACATTTGCACAGTGGCGCGATAAGCAGTCTAAAAATGTTACTAACTGGCTCACCACCACCCAGTTTTCAGGTAAAGGCATGAGCTTAATTCCTAATACCGAAGGTGAGTTAGCTGAAGTTATTTTTGTGAGTAACCAAGATGACTCTTATTGGCTGTGTGGTGATCTGGTTAATCAACTGCCCGCAGGTCAATACCAATTAAACGCGGATGACAAGCAGATAAAAACCGCCGCATTTAGTTGGGGTTTAGGGGCGTATCAGTTCGATCGCTACAAAAAAAGCGACAAGCAAATTCCACAGCTTATTGTGCCGACTAGTGCGCAAGCTGATGAAGCTAATAAGTTCATCCGCTCAGTGTCATTAGTCCGTGACTTGGTTAACACACCCGCCGCCGATATGATGCCGCAACACTTAGCTGAGACCATGAGCACCATGGCGACAGAATTTGGCGCTAAGCTCAACCAAATTGTCGGTGATGAACTACTTGAGCAAAACTACCCGACCATTCATATGGTTGGCCGCGCCAGCGCAAATGTTCCGCGCTTAATCGACTTAACTTGGGGTGATGAATCGGCTCCTAAAGTGACCCTAGTAGGTAAAGGTGTGTGTTTTGACTCTGGTGGCCTTGATTTAAAACCCGGCGCCGGCATGCGCTTTATGAAAAAAGACATGGGCGGCGCAGCGCATGTTATTGGTTTAGCGCAATTGATTATGGCGAGCAACTTACCTATTCGTCTGCGGGTATTGGTTCCTGCGGTTGAAAATGCCGTTTCAGCCAATGCCTTTAGGCCCGGTGATGTGATTACTACCCGCAAAGGGCTGACCGTTGAAATTGATAATACTGACGCCGAAGGCCGCTTAGTCTTATGTGATGCCCTTGCTGAAGCCAATAACGACAAACCTGAGCTAATGATTGATTTTGCCACCTTAACAGGGGCTATGCGAGTTGCTTTAGGCACCGAGCTGCCGGGGTTCTTTAGTAACGATGACCAAGTGGCCGCCGATATTACCGCATCGGGTTTATCTGTAGACGACCCAGTTTGGCGCATGCCACTGCATAAACCTTATTATGACTTAACCTGTAGTGATATTGCTGACTTAGCCAACTGCGGCAAAACTCCATTTGGCGGCGCAATTACCGCAGCACTTTATCTTGAGGCCTTTGTTGATAAAGATATTAGCTGGAGTCACTTCGATGTGATGGCATGGAATAACCGTAAATTACCGGGTCGTCCTGTGGGTGGTGAAGCCTTTGGTATTCGTGCGGTATTTGATTACCTGCAAAATCGATTTGATAAGTAAACTAAGCCCAAAACCTCATTAGCGAAAAGGCCTGTCGATACAGGCCTTTTCTTTATTAAAACCATGATACTTTTATCACTGTTTTATATAGCAAACAAAAAACACTGCATAGCTATTAAGCTTACTCAGCGCCACGGTCTACATCTTGACCATTATCATCTAACCACTTCAAACTTGATAACGGATAGCCTAAAAACCACTTACTGCGTTCAAGTACGATACGGGTCTTAATATTTTTGATACTTAGCTCTGATCTGTCTGAAAGCTCGGTACAGATCTCATTGAGTTTTTTGATATTGGGAAAGCAACTTAACGACATATAATCCACATCACCAGCAAGCTGCATGCAATCCATAAATTCTGGAATATCTTGAATAGCACTAACAAAGCGTCGCCGCGACGGTGCTGTGTTATCGGTTAAGGTAAACTCCACATAGGCCATCACGTGCTCACAAATCTGCTCTAAATTCACATCCGCATGAAAGGTTCTGAAATAGCCGGCTTCTTTTAACGATTTAACTCGCTGAAAACAAGCACTAGGTGAAAGGTTTACTTTTTCAGCTAATTCAATATTGGTCAAATCCCCCTCAAGATGTAGGGTCGCCAATATTTTTTTGTTGTAACTATCAATCTTTACTTTCTTTTTCATTTTCAGAAACCTAGTGTTATTTTATCTATGGTTTTCGCTACCTATAGTGGATTATCCATGATTAATTTGCAAAATGTCCCGTGTTTCCTCTCAAAGCGACAAATTTTTACTGCATTTTTGCTGCATTACAAAATATTATTTTCCAGCAAAGTCCCACAATGGTTATAACGGATCACACAAATGCATAATAACTACATATTTATGCAAGGAAGCCTATAAGGGCCAAAATATGAGTCATACTAATCGTCGTTTTTTCGCAAAATCAATATTAGCCACTGCGGTGGGTTTATCGCTTGTTAGTTCAGCCCACGCTGAGAACAATGAGCCACAAACTGTTGAAGCCACTAGCGGAATAGAGCGCATCGAGATTAGTGCTCGTGGCCGTGTAGAAACCTTACAGAATGTACCAGACTCGGTAACCGCGTTTAGTGCTGATATGATCCAAAACCAGCGTATTGAAAATTTCAGAGATGTTGCCGATCTCACGCCTAATTTAAGCCAGTTGGACAACTTCAGACCAGGCCTTGCCCGTATCACTATCCGCGGCTTAATTACCCCGCAAGTGGGCGATGCGCCGCTGGCTTTTGTGGTTGATGGGGTCACCGCACCCGATTTAGAATTTATTAACCAAGATTTAGTCGACATTGAGCGTATTGAAGTCATGCGCGGTGCACAGGGTGCACTTTACGGTAAAGGCGCCATTGGCGGCGCAGTGATTGTCACCACCAAAAAACCAACCGAAGAGTTAGAAGGCACCATTAAAGGCTCATACGGTAACGGCAATACCTATAATTTAAATGGCGTGGTATCGGGCGCGCTTAATGATGACAGCAGCGCATTTTTCCGTGTTGGCGGTTATACCAAAAACTCTGATGGCTTAATTGATAATGTGTTTTTAGATGAGCCAGCAGATTACTTTTCAGAAGACTCAGTGTTTGCCCAGCTTGAATTTGATCTCACAGACGACACCAGTTTAAACCTGCGCGGCCGTTACACCACCAGCGATGCCGGCTTTGCTTATTATCAAGGCGTCACTGAAGACAGCGCGGAAGACTTTGATATTGGCACCTCGCAAAACATCCGTAATAACGACCAACGTGATGTATATGAAGTCAGCGCCAAACTTACCCAGCATTATGACTTAGGTACCTTTGACTTTATCACTGCTTACAGTAGCTCTGAAAACAAACACTTTTACGATGGCGATTACTCCGCCGACCCGACCTTTATTGATGAAGATGATTTTTTCCGTGCCCCTTTTGGCACTGAAGGCTTATTTGATGTGAAATCACTGACGGTTGAATCACGCTTTACTTCTCAAAGTGATCAGGATTTAAGATGGGCAGTGTCAGCTTTCTATCAAGACAAGAAACGTGACAACACCATTAACTTCTTTGACGACTTCTTAGGCGATGTGCCGCTAGACAGAGACGATTTTACCGATGAGATGATGTATCTAACCATCGCCGATAAAAACAGCAGCAAAGCCTGGGCATTATCAGGTCAAATTAACTACGACATTACTGACAAGTTAGAATTAACGGCAGCGCTACGTTTTGATAGCGACAAACGTGAGTCTTACGACCCTAACTTCCCTGTTGATACGTTTGCAGAGGATACCTTTAGCCAATGGCAACCTAAGGTGACTTTAGCTTATCAAATGAATGAGGAGTTGCTGCTTTATACTGGCTACTCAAAAGGTTTTAGAAGTGGAGGCTTTAACGAGCCCGCAGAAGGTATAAACCGTGTTTACAATCAGGAAGTGTCTGACAGCTACGAAGCGGGTTTTAAAACCACCCTATTCTCAAATAAACTGACCTTAAACGGTGCGTTATTTGTCATCTCCCAATCTGATGCACAAATTACCCAATTTAATGTCGACAGCTTTACCCTTGAAAACCTCGCCATTGATGACGTGCTCACTAAAGGCGCTGAAATCGAATTAGGCTGGGCTGCGACAGAAAACCTCAATGTACGTTTTAATGCAGGTTATATTGACTCAGAAATAAAAGAGTTTACAGATAGACCTGAGCTTGAAGGTGAATCACAAGTATGGGTGCCAGAATATACTTATAGTTTATCTGCAGATCATTATTTCCCTATTAGCTCAAACTGGTCACTGGTATCTCGAGCTGATATTCAGGTGCAAGGGCCACAATATTTTGATATTGAAATCCCACATGTTACTTCGTCAACCTTCACCTCAATTAATGCTGGGGTCGGTTTGAAGTCTGACGATTGGACAGTGCAGCTATATGTCAATAACTTAACTGACGAGCGCACCATTGAAGATATCTTCTTTTATGGTGATGGCGTAACCGATTTAGCCCGCATGCCTAATAAACCGAGAACATATGGTATCGAAGCGATTTATAATTTCTAAGGCAAGACATCGTCACTCCCATACAGGCCTCTAGATTAGGGGCCTATTTTTACAAGTAGAACTTATGCCTAACCGTCTGACACCTAGCGCTGAATACTGCGCAAGAAACAACCAAGAACACAGCCCTAAGCCAAGCTCTGAATATAGCTCTGAATATAGCTCTAAAAATAGTGCAAACAATGATCTATTTGATGATTATGCCACTCGCCCCGTGCCGCAAGATAAAACCGTCGGCGGCGTGCGCATTGGCATGATAAACGGTGGATTGGCATTTGCCGTGCCGGGTCTAATCACCGGGCTTGAGCTTGGCGGCGCGTTAGGCCTTAGCCAAAGTATTTACGCCTTTATTATTGGCGGCATTATTTTGTCAGTACTTGGCACTGTCACTGGCTTAGTTGGCATGCACAACCGCCTAACCTCATGCATGACCATGAAATTTGTCTTTGGCCGCAAAGGAGCAAACCTGCTCAGCCTTGCGTTTGTATTATCTTTACTGGGTTGGTATGGGGTTAACATCAATCTGTTTAGCGAAGTCTCTCAAGCCCTGTTTCAACAGTTATTTACTGTGACAGTGCCATTGTGGCTATTAGAAGTATCAGCCGGAATGTTAATTACCCTCACCACTATTTGGGGCTTTAAGCTGATTGAAAAGCTGTCCAGTTTATTCGTGCCGATTCTATTTATGTTAGTGGCTTATATGCTCTATAAAAGTGTCGGTTATGTCATCGCCCCAGATGCAGTTACTCAGTTTAACAGCATTGAACTCACCTTTGGTGAAGCGGTATCAGCCGTTGTCGGCAGTTTTATTGTCAGCGTGGTATTAATGCCTGACTTTAGCCGGTTTGCAAAAACCACCAATGACACCATTATCGCTTCATTTCTGCCATTTTTAGTACTCAACAGCTTCGTTTATATCGCTGCAGCCATGGCAGGTATTGCGGTGCAACAAAGTGATATTCTGGCTGTCATGCTCACATTAGGCATTGGCACTTTAGCGTTTATCTTGCTCATCATGTCGAGCTGGGTCACCAACGTGGTCAATTTATACAGCGCCGCGCTGGGTTTTAACGCCATAAATATTAGCTGGAAAGAATGGAAAATCATCGTGGTTTCAGGCGTATTAGGCACGATTATCGCTTCATTTAATTTACTGGCTAATTTTACTGACTTCTTATTTAGCCTATCGATTATCTTCACCCCTGTTGCGGCGATTTATGTGGTGGATTTTTTCATCGTACGTAATAAACAATCTTACCTGTTAAGTGAATTAAGCCAAGTTGCGGCGGTTAATTACCTTGCCGTTATCGCCTGGGCTGTGGGAATTGCAACCTCAATGCTGACCAATCATGGCCTAATCACCATCACAGGTATTGAAGTATGCGACGCCATTTTAGTCACCGCGCCAACCTACTATTTATTGATGCAAGCTTTTGCAAAAAAATCCATTGCTTAAGCCAGTAAATACATAGGAATGTTTTTGCTTCGCGGCACAAATGGAACACAAATTTTGCAGCGTTGGCATAAGATCAACACCATAAAAAGTTTAAGTTTAAGAGCTATTATTTATGAAAACACTAACAAGAGTTGACCTATCAGATATCTTGCACGGCTGCGCTATATTAGGCACAGGCGGTGGCGGTGAGCTAGATGAAGGCTTTTACTATATTGATAAAGCACTGGCTGAAGGTAAGACATTTAAGCTTGTTAGTGTTGATGATGTGCCCCAGGGCAAAAAGATTTGCACCCCCTATATGCTAGGGGCATTATCACCAATGACACCTGAAGAAGAACAGCAATATACCCGCTTACCTAAAAGCAGCAGCTCATCGATTATGACCGCATTTAGACGGTTAGAAAAATACACTGGCGATGAGTTTTATGGCACCATTTGCTGTGAATTAGGCGGCTCAAATACCGCTATTTCGTTTTACGTGGCCGCCATGGCTAATGGCTATATTATTGACGCCGATGTGGCAGGTCGTGCGGTACCTGAAATAACCCATTCAACCTACTATTTCAATAACATCCCTGCTGCGCCCATTGTCACCGCCAACGAGTTTGGCGAATGCTTTATTTGTGAAAATGTTATTGATGATTTACGCGCCGAAAACGTGGTAAGAGCCTTATCGATGATAAGCCGTAACGACATTGCTGCTATCGATCATGCGATGCCCATAGAGCAGGTTAAAGATGCGGTGATTAAAGGCACCATATCTAAGTCACTTGAAATAGGTAAAGCCTACCGGTTAGCCAAAGAAAACAACCAAGATATCGCCGATGCCATTGCCAGCCATGGTGGTGGCTATGTGGCCTTTAGAGGCTCGATTGCCAAATATCAATTTAAAACCCAAGACGGTTTCACTCTTGGAGACATATTTATTGAAGGCACAGGCCAACATCTCAATGACCGTTACCATATTGAAGTAAAAAATGAGAATTTAGTCAGTCGCTTAAATGGCGTTGTGGATGTCACTATTCCTGATTTAATTTGCTGCCTAGACATGGATAGCAATAGCCCTATCACTAACCCCAATGTCAGTTATGGCGTCAATGTTGCCGTTATAGTACTGCCAGCACCAAAAGAGTTTGTCACCGAAAAAGGCTTACAGGCTTTTGGTCCCGCTTACGTAGGCATAGATGCGCCCTACCAAGCTGCGGTAGAGCGTCATTTTTTGCAAGCGACTCATTTTGAAAACCATGACTAAATGCTTAAACAGGTTAAATTAATTTCTAGCTAAATTAAGTACTTAAATGCTCATAAATAAAAGCTAAATAGAAAATATGCGAAATGAACCTATTCATTTAACCATCATTAGGTTCATTTAATAGAGCAATAACCACAATTACTGCCACTGTTACCAAGCAATAATGCCACTGACAAATTGATCTTCCACTTTCTGCTACTATGCCTGCTAGTTAAAGGTGATTTAGATGTTTTTCTGTCTATTGAGCTGTACAAAAACGTTCACTGATTGATAAGCATTTCCTCCATTGGATTAAGCTTTTAATACCCCATATAATTTCAAAAATAGGATTTTTATCTCACTTTAAGTTCTAAAAAGTATCGCTACTGATATTACCGCTATCTCGAGATACCTAATGTGAAGTCACCACAGTTGAACTAATCAATAAAGAGCTAACAACAGTCTAACCACTCGGTAAAACTAAACCATCACGCTTCCTATGGGATTAGTTAAAACCGCTATTTTGCCGAAACATAACTAACGCTGATGCTTTTTAAAGGATGTTTGCTAATATTAATTTAGTAGAGCAAGGATTGAGCTTATTAAACTAATAGAAAATCAGCATTTACTCGACTAACAGTAGCGCTGTGTTAGCAGCCCTAATTAGTTCGCGTAAATGGGATTATAGAAGGGTTATAAATGGAAATTTCAGACCTCATTGTGTCCCAACATGACGTTAAAGGCAAAATTTTGGTGGTCGATGACCAAATTGTTAATGTCAAAATAATTAAAAAATTATTGCAAGAAGACTATGATATTTTCATGGCGACCGATGGCGATCAAGTCATCGACGTATGCATGGGTTTACAACCAGATATGGTATTACTTGATATAGAAATGCCGACAGTAAATGGTTTTGAAGTATGCAAACAACTCAAAGCGAATCCACTCACGGCCAATATCGCCGTTATATTTATTACAGCTCATTTTGAAGAAGCCACTGAGGTAAAAGGACTTCAACTTGGCGCAGTAGATTTTATTCATAAACCTATTAACCCCATCATCACCAAAACCCGAGTTAAAAATCAATTGAGGCTCAAACAGCAATCGGATTTATTGCGCTCTTTTGCCATGTACGATGCGTTAACGGGTGTCGCTAACAGACGCCAGTTTGACCAGCGTTTTGCCGCAAATTGGCGCCATTGTGTTCGTGAAAAAGAGCCTATTTCCATCATCCTGTTAGATATTGATGTCTTTAAGCAATACAACGATAACTATGGCCACCAGCAAGGAGATAACTGCCTAGCCCAGGTTGCCAAAACAATACAACAGACACTGAAACGTCCTTGTGATTTAGTGGCACGTTACGGCGGTGAAGAATTTGTGTGTATTTTGCCACAAACTGATTTTTGTGGCGCTGAACATAAAGCCAAATCAATTGTCGATAACATCAACGCCCTAAAAATCGAACACGGCTTTTCAAATGTATCAGACTACATCACCATCAGTGCAGGCGTAGCTACCGTTGTACCTCATAAGGAAATGCAGCAAGGTATGTTATTGGAACTTGCTGATAAGCAACTGTATCTTGCTAAATCGAATGGAAGAAACCAAGTCGCCAGCATAGAAATAAGCAATATTTCCTAGTGGTTATTATTTGTGATTTAACAGAATAGTTGGACATAAGAAAGTATAACTAATGGCATAAAGCTCATTTAGATTAAGTTTTTCATCACTGGTTTAGGAAAATATAAGCGATTTTGAAATGCAAATGAGCGCTAGCTCGAGTTTTTTAAATATTATTGGTGAATTACCCGCATAATGAGGTAGTTGCGACTATAGTTTATTATAAGCTTATGAATGGATTCGGGATGCTTTATGTCATTAGGACAATTTTTAAGGCCTTATACCAAACTTTTATTGATTACATTGTCAGGATATACCTTTGTTTTTGCCGGTTTGCTGTCATTCGCATTTCAATTAAACAATGAGATACATGACTTTACTTCTCAAACCAATAAAATCTACCAACACCCTTTTCAAGTCAACGCCGCTGCGCGTATTTCACGACAATCAATTACAACCCTAAGAAACCAGCTACTCTATGGCCTCATTGACCAAAGTAATATTAGGCGTGACACCTTTGTTGTTGAGACCGACAAAATACAAACTACATTGGCTGATAATTTAAACATCATCCAAACAAATTTTTTAGGTGATATGACCAAAGTCACTGAGGCAATTTCATTTACTTTACAGCTTCAGCGCATTCAACAAGATATTATTGAATTGCTTATAAACCATGACATTACGAATGCTGAAAAACTGATAAAAAATCAGGCTACCCCCTTGTATCAAGCTTTAATGAATAGAATGGACTATATCGTTGACTACTCTTCAAACAAAGCGGCTAATTTAGTAATACAGGCTCAACAAAGAAGTGAAAAGTCACATACTACATTGTGGATCCTATTTACTGCATTTTCACTATTTACGATTTTGTCAGGCTGCATTACAGCCACAATGGTCCTAAGAAACTTATTTAACCGTGATAGTAGCCTGAGAAAAACGCATGAAGATTTGCGGATTGCTGCAACCGCTTTTGAAACCCAAGAAGGCATGCTGGTCACTGATACCAATAACAAAATATTACGCGTAAATCGCGCCTTTTCTAGGATTACCGGATATGATGCCGATGAGGTCCTTGGTCAAAATCCGAGTATTTTATCTTCCGGCAAACACAAAAAGCCGTTTTACCTACAGATGTGGAAAATAATCAAAGAGCACGGTTATTGGGAGGGTGAAGTTTGGGATAAGAAAAAAAATGGCGATATCTACCCACAAAAGCTCACTATCACTGCGGTCACTGATAATAATTCTGTCATTACCAATTATGTCGGCACCATCTGTGATATCACCCTTAATAAACAAGCTGAGAAAAAAATTGCCGATTTAGCTTATTTTGACCCATTAACTCGACTGCCAAACCGTCGTTTACTTATGGACCGCCTCAATCATTCTTTATTAACAAACAGCCGTCATAACCAAAAAGGGGCATTACTGTTTTTAGACCTTGATAATTTCAAAACCCTCAATGATACCTTAGGCCATGATATGGGAGACATACTCCTAAAAAAAGTGGCAAAACGGCTGGTACAGTGCATTAGAGAAAGCGATACAGTATCTCGTTTTGGCGGCGATGAATTCGTAATTTTAATTGAAGCATTAAGTGGTAAATCCACTATAGCTGCCACGCAAAGCAAAGATATTGCCAAAAAAATACTCGCCTCAATTAATTTACCCTATCAACTAAATGGCCATGATTATTCCATTAGCACCAGTATTGGTATTACTTTAGTTAAAAACAAAAATACCTCCGTTGATGAATTACTGAAACAAGCCGATATCGCCTTGTATAAAGCTAAAGACGATGGCCGCAATTCAATGCGATTTTTTGACCCCCAAATGCAAGCCAATATCTCTAATCGCGTCGCGCTAGAAGCAGAATTAAATCATGCTATTGAAAATAAACAATTTGAACTTTATTACCAAGTTCAAGTAGACAAGCATAACAATCCATTAGGTGCTGAAGCGCTATTGCGCTGGAATCACCCCAACAGGAGTCTTGTTCCTCCGGTAGAGTTTATTCCCGTTGCAGAGCAAAATGGTTCGATTATTTCAATTGGTCATTGGGTATTAGACGCCGCCTGTGCACAACTGCAATTATGGCAGCAAAATAGCTCAACTGAATCACTCACCTTAGCGATTAATGTCAGTGCGAGACAATTTCTCCAAGACAATTTTGTCGCAACAATAAAATCCGCATTAACATACCATAAGGTTCGCCCTGAATTACTGAAGCTAGAATTAACCGAATCAATTCTATTAAATGATATCGATAAAACCATAGTAAAAATGAACCAAATTGCTGCATTAGGCATTCAGTTTTCACTGGATGACTTTGGAACCGGCTACTCATCTTTACAATATTTGAAAAAATTACCTCTTTTCCAACTTAAAATAGATAAATCTTTTGTCGATGGTTTGGTTGAAGATAAGTGCGATCAAGAAATTGTCCGCACCATCATAGCAATGGCACATAATTTGGGTTTAACCGTGATAGCTGAGGGGGTAGAAGATGAATCACAGCGACAGATTTTATCAAAAGAAGGCTGCAGTCACTATCAAGGATATTTGTGTGGCAAACCTGAAACTATCGATAAATTTGAAGCTCGATTTTCACAACCTGATACGTCATCAACACCAGTAGCATTAACCGCCCTTTTTAACTGATTCAGTTTTAAAGGTTAATCAGAATAATTATCTGTCGTGATAGGAATTAACTTTTCAATAACTATCTAAAGCGATATCAGTTTGCAGAAAGCTTACCTTTGCAGATAAACCTTCATTCCTAAGCTTAGTGAATATATTGATAAAACTAAATGACCACTAACGCTGGATGAAATTATTATATCTTAATAACTATAAGTTAACCCTATTCGAGTACGTAGCTCACGATCAGGGCTATCATTACTGACATTAATATCACCAAATTCAACATAAGGTGTCCACTGGCCTATCTTACGAGCTACGGTTAGATTCAACTCATAATTAGTATCACCATTGTCATAAATATTGTAATCAACGGCCTTATATAAATCAGCTTCAAAACCAAATTTCCAATCGTGAGTGGTATAACCAAAACCTGTGGTCAATCGATGACGCTGCTTATCAACATCGGAATTATTTCTATAAAAGTCATGACGATAACGAGCTGTAATGGTTAAACCTTGAATGCTGTCAACGGCATAGTTTACTCGAATTTGCGGTTTATAGGTCATTCCTTTTTCACGGGCCTCAATGGGCATCCCTGGCACTATGGTCCAGTTATCGTTAATTTTAAAGCGATAATCTAAACCTAACTCCCAACCATTATTTTGGCTAGACTTCCTATCAGAACCATCTACAGGCTTAAATTTTAACTCGCCACTATAATTAAAATTACCAATACTGCTACCTATTTTGACCCGAGTCGACTCACCAGACTCAGCTCGAAATTCTTGACGAACGTTAAATGATGCAGCAGAAACGGTAGAGCAAGTAAACAGAGCGACACAGCCACACAAAAGCAGATTTTTAGCAGTCATTACAATAAACCCTCACATCATAGCTATGATACATCGAATTAAAAAGCCACTCATGTACCCAGTATAAATTCAATTAACAGCCTTAATAAGTAATACAATATTGTAAAATAGCACAGGTTTGTAAATTGAGATCTAGATCAAAATGATATAAACCACAGCAAAAACTCGCTAATTTACCGCCTATTTGCTTGCGAATGTTACGCATTCGTTCAACATAAGAGCGTAAACCCCTTGAAATGTAAGCAAAGGCGCCACAAGTTGTTACCAACCTATTATCAGCACTGTTAGGAATAGTAGCCTTTTGTATTACAAATTTACAATTTTAGGCACAGAGGTTATTTATAAAGCGCAAAAGTAACATGTAAAAAACACGCTGGTGATATGTAGAAATTCGACAGTAAAATATTGGCGATGAAAATGGCTTGCTTACGTTTTTAGCTTAAGTGCTAGCTATTATTGAGTATCGCTTAAGATTTGCATCAGGATTAAACAAGCCAATGTCCCTATCAGCATTTTTAAATAATAAAAATTTAAGCAAAGACCATAATAAGCTTATTTTAACGAATAGCCGGGCTGCATCTTTTTCACACTAAACAATAAAGCGGGTAATACCGTTAAACTGTAGAAAAGTAGAAAGCCGATGGCGATGGTGAGTAAAAAACCAATGCTATACATACCTCGGTGATCGGCCAGTAACAAAGAACCAAAGGTCGCCATTGTGGTTAGTGAACTTAGTACTGCCGCTCTTGGGGTTGATGATTGATAAAAGGCCCTCGCAGATCCCACCGCCCGAAAGCGCTCAACGATGTGAATACCATTATCGACCCCCAAGCCAAATATCAATGGAATGACAATGATGTTGGCCATATTTAGCGCCTGTCCACTCCAATGGGCAACAGCCATAGTTGATAAGGTGGTTAATAACAGCGGTATAAAAGTCAAAATAACATCGCGCTTATGTTTTAGCGCTAGCAACAAAATGACGGCTATCAGTAATAGTGAATAAGTGATTGCCTGCAAAAATGCGTTAATAATAATATTACCCACTTGCTGCTCGGCTACAGGTCTTCCGGTTGCATTGGGCGCTACGTCTTGTACAAGCTTAATAAATCTATCCAGCTGTTTCACATCACGCATATCGCCAGCAGGGTAAGCCACCACTAATAAATATTGCTCGTTTTTATATCGCTGAGCTAACACCGTAGGAATATCATCATAGCTTGGAATTGGGGCTTGCAATAACTGAGTTAAACTTTGCTGCATAACTTGTAATGGCGCCAATGCATGTTGATTAATTTGACTCACAAGGGTGAATTCATCATTATTTTTAAGCCAATCTAAGGTACGTTGCGCAATCACGCCTTGGGCATAATCAGCTCTGACTAGGTTTTGTTGCAAGCTTGCAAGGCTATCTAATGACTCTATTGGCGCATTGGCGGCTGCTAATGTTTGCAACAATGCTGCCTGTTTGGACGCGCGATCAGTGGCTAAAAAAGAGTTGATTGAAATCACATTGCTCACTTCAGCTAAACCAGACAATTGTGATTGCCACTTGGCCGCTTGTTGTCGTGATGTCGCTAGCATCATCATTTGATAGCTTGAGGTTAAGCCTTGTTGTTGAATTTCTTCAAGGGTTCTAACCGATTCAGACTTCACCGATTTTAATACCAAAGTCGAGAAATCAAATTCCATTTTACTGGCACCATAGCCAGAAATAGCTAAGGCTATCACGGCCAAAAAAACTACCATTTTGTGATGTTTAGGCAACCAGAAATCATCGTCGCTGGCATATTGGAACTGAGTATCACCCTCTTCAGTCGCTATGTTAGCCTTAAAACCATGCGCTCGAGGATAGCCACAAATAAAGAAAAAAGTCGGAATAACGATAAAGGTTGCCAGCAACCCCATTGCCATCCCCGCCGCTGAAATAACCCCTAATTCAGCAAGCCCGGTATAAGCTGTAGGATAAAAGCCAAGAAACCCTATGGCAGAGGTTAATGCGCACAAACTAAGTGGCGTAAAAGTGCCGCGAATTGCCGCAATCAAGCTGGCATAATTGGTAGGCTGTAGTGCTTGCTCTTCTCGTAATCGCAGACAAAAATGAATCGCAAAATCGACACCTAAACCAATAAACATCACCAAAAATACAATGGAAATGGTGTTGTATGAACCAACCAAAAATAATCCAAGTGCGAGCGTCCACACCAACCCAATAATCACGGCCACATAGCTGGCAACGATTATGCGCAAAGAGCGAATACCAAATCCCAATACTACAATCAAGCCTATCAGCGACATGGTCCCCGCTAAGGTTACGCTATTATTGGCGTCACTGATTTCATCATAGTCCAACGCCGTCTGACCAGTAATGCGAATTTGCACTGCGTCATTATCACTGTATTGATGGATAATATTTTGTGCGGTTTCGATGATATATTTATTCGGCTGTTTTTGATCGTTTTGAGGCTGTGCATTTAAGGTGATAATTTGATAAATAGTACCACGACTTGGTGGCATCAATACCTCAAACCAGTCAACACTGCCCTGCTTTGCCGCCAGTTGGTTTAATACGTTAATTAACAGCTTCGCGGCTTTAATGTCATCAGTTTCAATAGCATGATTTAATTGTGCTAATAATTGTATCCCAGCATCATTTTGCCCAGTAGTGCCATTAGCTTCAACTGACATGACCGCCTGAAGTTTTGGCATTATGCTGGCAACATTGGCATTAAAATCAATAAAGTCTTGCTCGGGTAATAACCACAAGGCTTGCTGCTTAAGCCATGGCAAGGTTGCTGGCGCAAATACGTCGTTAAATAAGGGCTGTGCAGAAAAGTCTGCTTGTAGCGCTTCAGTCATAGTTTGTACTTGCTGATGATTGTCACCAGAAACCACAATGACCAGACCATTTTCAGAGTCGCCAAATTCATTTACCGTCTTCGTTAAGTTGTCCTTCCATGGGGCATTTTGTTGAACGAGACGATCTAGGTTGGAGTCAACCACGAAATTATTTTTACTGTAGATAATAGCAATGGTGGTCATTAGCCCAATAAAGAGCAATGACAATATAAACGGCAATGTTTGTTTTGAAAAAAACCAATGTTTCACAAGTGAGCTTCGCAGATAAAGTGGATAGCGACATTATAGTCTTGATAATCATCCATGTGGCAATGACATAAGCAACAACAATGATAATTTGTCATTGGGAAAGGCTGTAATGAACATATGTATTAATGTGCATTCGCAGTCAACGTCAGCACAAAACACTATTGCTCAATGACAGCATTGCTCAATTACAGCACCGCTGGATAACGCCATTCAACACCAAACCAGTTGTGGTAGGCCATTTAAATCCAGTTTATCGCCATGGGCTGCTATCGCAAGCGCTTGGGGGCCAGATGATTTATCTTGCTGTATTGCATCCACTAACCCTTGCTGCGCCGTGGTTTCACCGTGGACTAATATCAATGGTGGTTGATGATTAAAATGACGATACCAGCGCAGTAATTCAGCTTGATCGGCATGGGCAGACAAGCCGCCTATGGTATGCAACTTAGCAGCAACTTTTACCGATTTTCCGCGAATTGTCAGTTCAGGCTGACCATCTACCAGCGCTCTGCCCGGCGTACCTTCTGCTTGATAACCACAAATAATGACATCACATTCTGGGCGCCATAAATTATGTTCGAAATGACAACGAATTCGCCCGCCGTTACACATTCCACTACCAGCAATGATAATCAGCCCCTTATGTACTTCGTTCAGCAGCATTGACTCATCTGTGCTTTGGGTAAACTCAACATTAGATAACAGTGGATGTTCACCTGGATGCATGCGGGTAAAGCGTTTAAAGTCTTCATCCATTAACGGGTAATTATTGATATACACTCGGGTCGCCTCAATAGCCATCGGGCTATCTAAGCAAATTTTCCAACGGGATAAATCCCACTCTTTGGCATACAAATGAAATAAATACAGCAATTCTTGTGCTCGCCCCACCGAAAATGCTGGTAGCAATATATTGCCGCGACTTTCGGTTATCGCTTTGGCAAAAATTTGTTTTAACTCAGCAATGGTTTCATCCCAACTACGGTGTAAACGGTTACCATAAGTACTTTCCATTAAGACTAAATCAGCATTATCAATTAAGGTAGGGTCTCGTAGAATCGGCATGCCTGCGCGGCCAAGGTCACCACTAAAGACTATGGTTTTCTGCTGACTGCCCTCACCTAGTTGTAACGAAACAATAGCCGAGCCTAAAATATGCCCAGCATCAAACAGTCTTACACTAACATGTGGCACGATTGGGTTTTCGACTTGGTAATCGAGCGGCACGAACTGCGATATCGCCTTATCAACATCTTGTTGATCAAATAAAGCGGAGATTGGTTCGAGCTGTTGTTTCTTACGCTTCTTATTCAGCCGTTCATTATCGCGCTGCTGCAGCATGGCGGCATCTTTTAGCATTACAGTGCACAGTTCAGCAGTGGCTTTATTGGTATAAATAGGGCCATCAAAACCTAACTTTGCTAATAAAGGCAAACGGCCGGAATGATCAATATGGGCATGACTTAAGACCACCGCATCGATAGTGCTTGCCTCAAAAGCAAACGGCTCATGATTTCGCAGTTCAACGGCTCTACCACCTTGAATTAAACCGCAATCTAACAACACTTGTTTACCGTCGATAGTTAATAAATGACAGGAACCTGTTACCTCTTGAGTTGCCCCTAAAAAACGCAGTGTCATTTCCATGGTAACTTCCTCAGTTTTCCCTTGAGTCGTTCCTTAATCATAGACTATGACAATAAATTAGATGCGAATAAGCCATTGGTAAGTGCATATAATTAACAGATAGAGAAGTGCTAAGAAAGTGAGTATGGAGAAAGAGTCAATAAGTTAAAAACACACAGGCAACAACCCACTTAAAGTAAGTGATTAATAGCCCTTTAACCCGATAGGATCTATTACAACAATCAAACGAGAAAGGCTATTTTTGTAATTTAAGTCAGTTACTTAGTTGCATCAACTGCATCAATTACAATAGTGCCCTAGCGGCGTGATATACATTGGCTGATAATATTAAGATTAAACTCATGTTCTCTGCAAAACGGCGAGATTTATCGGTGAAATGATTGAGTTGTTTTGTGGTTGGCTAGCTACATTTTCACTCGTGTTAGCTTGTTGAGTGAGATAGTTAAGCAAACAACTGCTGTAATTAGATGTGGCCTTTGCCACTTGTGAGCCATCATCAGTGCGGATTAAAATAGTATCACCCACTGCAAACTCGCCTTTTACCGAAAGAATACTAGCACTGGTGATCACATCATCATGCTGACTAATCGCTGCATGTTGATCTTCAATCACCACCTCACCTCGCTCGCGGACAGTATGAGTCATCCAATGCTGCTCTGGTGACATCGGGGTTTTACAAGACACAAAATGCGAGCCTGGGTTTTCATCTTGCAGCAAGGCGCTAAAAGTTTGATGATTAAAGCCATTAACTACATAAGTATCAATGCCATGAGCAACCGCTTTTTCAGCCGCCTCTATTTTGGTTTGCATGCCGCCAGTGCCCATTGAGCTGGTTGCACCGCCTGCCATTTGATAAATAGACTCGTCAATAACATCAATGGTTTTAATCAATTTAGCATCAGCATGTTGCTGGGGGTTTTTATCAAACAATCCATCAACGTCAGTACAAAGGATTAAGCCATCTGCCCCTGTTGATGCCGCAACCATAGCGGCGAGATTATCGTTATCGCCAACTTTTAACTCTTCAGAGGTCACCGTATCGTTTTCATTTACGATAGGTAATACCCCATGCTCCAATAAGGATTCTATGGTTTCTTTAATACTGGCATAGCGTTCTTTATTACATAAATCAGCATGGGTCAGAAGAATTTGCGCAGTGGGAAAGTCAAATAACTTATCCCAAACTGCCATCATATTGGTTTGTCCGGCTGCTGCCATGGCCTTTTTTAGGGCAATTGACGGTGATTTAATATCAATCCATTGACGACCAGCAGCAACTGAACCCGAAGAAACCAAAATAACTTGCTTTCCCTGCTTACGACAACGAAGTATAAATTGCGCAATACTCAGCAGGTGATGCGAACTACAACCGTTGTTTTCAGGGGCAATTAACGCACTACCCACCTTTATCACCAATCGTTGATTGGATTTAATAGACATGAGTAGACCTTATGATAATTGTTGAATTAATTGATGATTAACATCTTTAAATGTTTTTTGGATCTCAGCAGATGGCGCTTTGGTTATTAAACTCACTAACCAAATCGATACTGCACTGATGAAAAAGCCCGGCAGCATTTCATACACTAAACTGCTTAAGGTTTCACCATTAGCTAATACAGGTGCAAAAATCCAAAATAATACCGTCACAGTACCAGTAATTATGCCGGCTAAGGCCCCTTCATAAGTCACCTTTTGCCATAACAAACTAAATAAAATCAGCGGACCAAATGCCGCGCCAAAGCCTGCCCAAGCATTACTGACAATAGATAAAATACTACTCGATGGGTTCATTGCGATAAAAGATGCCACAACAGCTACACCAAATACGCAAAGTCGGCCAATATTCACCGCTGTTTTATCAGATACTGCTTTTTTGCTGTAAGCACGATAGATATCTTCTGTCAGTGAACTTGAAGACACTAGCAATTGTGAAGAAATGGTACTCATTACCGCCGCTAGAATTGCCGCTAATAAAAAACCGCCAATTAAAGGATGAAATAACACTTCAGAAAAGAAAATAAAGATAGTTTCAGGATCGGCAAGCGTGACTTCAAATTTACGCGTATAAGCCACCCCGGTTAAACCCGTTGCTAAAGCGCCAATAATGGTCACTGTCATCCAGCTCATACCAATCCGGCGAGCTGTTTTGATATTTTTAACAGAGTCTATCGCCATAAATCGAACAATAATATGCGGTTGACCAAAATAGCCCAGTCCCCATGCCAAGCTAGATAGCAGCGATACCAGAGTTAAACCAGATAAGCTTTCACTAAAAGAAGGAATCATCTCAAGTGAATAATTCATCATACTTGATGGACTATCAAAATGCGTGAACGCCACAACAGGCACTAAAATAAGGGCAATAAACATAATCACACCTTGGACAAAGTCTGTCATGCTTACGGCTAAAAAGCCGCCCATCAAGGTATAAGCCACCACCACTAGCATGGTAATAACAACGCCAGTTTGATAGTTCATTGCAAACGCGGTTTCAAATAACTTACCACCGCCAACAAGACCTGCTGAGGTGTATAAGGTGAAAAATATGATGATGACTACAGCTGAAATGAGGCGAATAACACCATTTTCTTTATCAAATCGTTTACCAAAAAAATCTGGCAAGGTTAACGAGTCATTGGTTTTTTCGGTGTACAAACGCAGCTTAGGCGCCACAAGTTTATAGTTAGCCCACGCGCCAATCACTAAGCCTAGTGCAACCCAAATAGTATCAAACCCTGAAACAAAAATGGCACCGGGTAATCCCATTAGCATCCAACCACTCATATCAGATGCACCAGCAGATAATGCGGTCACTTGAGGGCTAACTTGGCGGCCGCCAAGCATATATTCAGAAAGATTAGCTGTGGATGTTTTTGCGGCGTAGATACCGATAGCTAACATGAGTACAAAATAAACCCCTAATGAAATATAGGTATATTCCATTATTTACCAGCCTTATTTATTTTAGTTAGCGGATAAAAAATATAAGTACTAAGAATTAACCATAAACATATTAATCCCACTGTATGTTTCGCTATTTCAAATGAACGTGTTGTTAATTGTTGCAGATAACTGGGACTGTCACATGAACTGGTTTCGCCTTGCATTTAATTCTACCTCTAATAATTAGTACTCTAACTATTATGTTATAGACTTATTACACTAAGATCAACCGAGCAAATTCCAAGCTGATATTTTACAGTAGCTTAATGACCGCTAATTCTTACGACATGAAAATAAATCATTTGAGTTAATCCCATTTTTGAAAAGTGGTTATTGTTTAAAAGCGAAAATGGTTAGTATTCGACTCGAAAGCAGCTAAGACTTATTGCTAATAGACAATATGGACTGATAAAAAATAAGGTTAGTGTTATCCTACACTCATGGCTAATAACTAGAAGAAGCAATGGAAAAATACGAAGAACTATTAATATCGATACGTAAAGTGATTCGAGCAATTGATTTGCACTCAAAACAGTTGAATAAAAAGTCTGGTATAACCGGGCCTCAATTAATGATCATGCAAGAAATCGCCGGTATTAATGGTGTTACAGCGAGTCAAGTGGCTAAAAATATCAACTTGAGCGCTGCAACTGTGACTAACATTTTAGACCGCTTAGAAAGCAGAAATTTAATTCAAAGAGTCCGAAGTGAGCAAGATAAAAGACGGGTTAGTTTATATTTATCTGATGAGGGCAAGGCTTGTTTACTTGAAGCACCAAAGCCATTGCAGGAGCATTTTATTCAAAATTTCTGCGCATTAGAAGAATGGGAACAGTCTCAGCTTTTATCATCAATGCAACGTATTGGCTCTATGATGGATGCCAACGAACTCGATGCAGCGCCAGTACTTGAGGTCGATCCCATTTATAAAAGCACTGAATTACCTGCAGAATAACCATCACAATGGTTTAAGAATATAGCCAATTGATAAAGTAGAGGGGTAAAATGGAACTTATAATATCCCTCTATTTACGTAAATCAGCCTCCACAGTCAAAGTTCTGAGTTCAGATAATCACTGCAACGCTATAACGAAGATTGCCTGCCACTAATCTTAAAGTTCACTCAGCATGATGACAGGCAGTCATAACTCTTAAAAGCTCAACCTGATTGAAGTGACTGCTTTCCGTTACTTTCGTTAACCCCCTTCCCATATAGAATTTTAAGGCCAATATTCAGGCCTAATTCCAGGTGGCGCATGCCCACCTGGTTCTTTACCTATGGATAAGAATGTACTGACCTTTATCAAAAAAATGAATGAGACAAAAAAAATCAATTGAAAATAAAAAAGTCCACCAGCACAAAGCAGGCTTTGTACTAGTGGACTTTTATTAAGCCCTTGTAATTGGGCTAATTTAATCTTTACCGTTTATTTCTAAGCTATATATTTCTCAAATTTTAACTCAAAAATAAACCTTCAAAAGCTTAAGATTGACGTCGACGCCATAACAGCGGTAATAACATTAGCAAGCCAGCGCCTAAACTACCTGCACCATCAGGCTTGCTCCAACCACTCTCTTGTTGGTTTTTCACATCAATACTGACATTGGTGCTGTATTGCTCTTCGCCATCACTCACGAAAAGTGTAAACACTAATGTTTGATCAACATCAACGTCAGGTGCAGTCACATTCAGCACTAAACCATCAGCAGTGTAATCCGCACTCATACCTGAAATTTGTGTCCAGCTATATTGTAATCCTTCAGGTTCATTGGCTATGGCTGCTGTGATCACTGTGCTGTCACCTTCATTTAGCTCTGTGTTGCCACTAAAACTGATATCAAAGGCTAATGGCACATTGACCACTGTCACACTGACTGCTTGTGTAGTTTCAAGCGTGCCATCGCTTACCGTTAGGGTAAATTGTAGTGGTGTATCGCTAGTTACTTCTGGTGCTGTTAGCGCAAGAATTGAACTTGAAGCGTCAAACTCTAGCTCTGGACCTGCAGTTTGCTCCCAGTTAAAACTAAGCTCAACGTCGTCTTTAACAACGGTTTCAGAAGCATCTATGATAAACGCTTCACCTTCGTTAACAGATTCAGGCGCAGTTATGATCACATCAACATCTAGCTCTGGCTGAAGTGGATCATCACATTGCTCACCATAAACCGCTTGTACCCACTCTGGGTAATCAATATACGGGTTACGGTTGCCTTGATAGGTATAAATTGCATCATTACGCTGAACATCGGCATCGTCGACAGGATCTTGATGATGCCATGCATAAAGCGTACATAACTTGCCATGAAGCGGTTCATTATTAGAAACTTCATCACTCGTTGTCATGCGGTCAACAGCAATCAAATCTGGCATATTAGAATCGTTACCTTGATAACGAGTATCCATATACATGATCATCCGCGCCACATCACCTTTAACTTCATCTCTTGGCTCAAAACAGCGACCGCTAGAATCAACAAAATTACCCGGTGCATCTGCGATTTCTGTAGCAGTATCACCACATTCAGCAAAATCGTAATTACTGCGAGTAGAGTTAACCTTCACATTCGTT
This sequence comes from Shewanella sp. 10N.286.51.B2, assembly GCF_041469265.1. NCBI lineage: Bacteria > Pseudomonadati > Pseudomonadota > Gammaproteobacteria > Alteromonadales > Shewanellaceae > Shewanella > Shewanella sp. 10N.286.51.B2. The sequence goes on along the minus strand of NZ_JBFRKH010000040.1, from coordinate 9,631 downwards.
GGACGTAAGTGATGTGCATCGGTGTAACCAAGTTGAGACTCACTTGGGAAACCATGACTTTTAGCCCAAACGTGTTCACGGTTCCATTCGTCTGCAGCGTTGGCTCCTTGGCTATTATTTTGCTTTGATATTGAGTTACCAGTATAAAGCTCAATAACGTTGCTCCTGTTTGCCGGATCTTCATCTGAGTAAGTCAGCGCTGTCCACACTTCTTTATAGCTCAATTGCTGATGACCATTAGCAATGGTAATTGAAATCGCATCTTTCATTGCTTCAGCATCGTCAAAGCTACCGCTAAGTACGTCGGTATAATAAACGTTAGGCTCAAAAGCATCAGGATCTGCGACAGGTGTTAGCTCGACACAATTATTACAAGGTGTTGGATCGGGTTCTGGATCTACTGGTGTATCACCACAGGCAACTTCGCCCATACAACCTAGACCATCAGCAGTGTCTATATCAAAGGTAATCCACTGATTATTTGTCCCAGGGAAGTCACCGTAAGCATCGCTGTCACCTGCAGTGATGCTAGCTTTACGTCTTAACGTTTTATCTTTAGTTGAGAAGTCTGGATCATTTGGATCTGTCCATGCACCATCAGGCCTTTCACCAAGTTTACCAATACGGTCAATGACCACATCGTCCTTGGTCAACATTAATGCGTCATCACCATTAAAGTAAGTAACTGTTGATTCAGTACCAACTTTAAACTCATCTGCTGCGCCACTGTTATAAAACACAATGCTCTCACCTGCAGCCAACATACCTGATAGCGTTTCACTATTACCCGGTTCTGTAGCGCCGTTAGCATATAGTGTCAGTTTGTACTGAGCGGCATCTAAGTCAATTGCACTGCCACCGACATTAGAAAGCTCAATTGCTTTGTTATTACTACTGCCTTCAATATATTCAGTAATAATAAGTACACCAGACTCAGCAACACAAGCGCCTTCACCAGGACAACCTAGTCCATCGGCAGTGTCTTTTTCAAACACAACCCATTGATTATTTGCACCAGGGAAGTCTGCTGAGGCATCAGTATCACCAGTGGTAATACTGGCCTTGCGTCTTAAGGTTTTATCTTTAGTCGAAAAGTCTGGATCGTTTGGATCTGTCCAAGCGCCATCAGGTCGCTCACCCAATTTACCAACACGATCGATAGTCGCACCATCTTTGGTCAGTACTAACGCATCATCGCCATTAAAGTAAGTGACTGTAGATTCAATACCAACCTTAAACTGTTCGTCAGCACCTGCATTGTGATAAACAATGCTGCTACCCGCAGCTAAATTACCCGTCAAAACAGCTGTATTACCCGGTTCAGTTGCACCGTTAGAGTACAGGGTTAATACATATTGAGCGGCATCTAGGTCAATATTACTATCGCCAAGGTTTGAGATTTCAATCGCTTTATTATTACTACTACCTTCAACATATTCGGTAATAACCAAATCTGCATACGCAGTCGTTGAAGCAGTGGCTAATAGCAGGGTAATTGCTTTAGCCACTGAAGTGATTTTATTATTCATAGTGTTATCTTTTTATTAGGTGGTGAGGTGTCACCGAAGTGAACACCTCACCTGGGGTTGAACCTATTTGTGATTACGGCGACGAAGAGCTGATAAACCCAGAAGGCTTAACAAGCTAAGTAAACCAGTACTACCGCCACTACCATCATGTCTTTCTTCTTTTATTTCAGCGACTAACGAGTCTCGATTTTGCACTTCAATATCGAAAGAAAGTGAAGAACCCGCAACCACTGCACCGTCGCGTTCAAGAGCAACTTTAGCGCTGTAGCGCGCAGATGGCGCACCGAAGACTTCAAAGTTAACTAGGGCTTGACCATCCTGAGTTAACACCACGTTGGGCTCAACGAGTTGGCTCAAATCCAGTTGCTCTTTATCATCTTTAGGCGTCAGTTTGATGGTGGCGACATCGCCAGTCAAAGCGCCTGCAATCTCTGGGATCTGATATGGCACCTTCATTAACTTATTGAGTTTGGTCAGATACATTGAACGGCCTGAATCAGCCTCTCCAGGCAAGTAACTTAAGGTCACTAATGCTGGATCGTGATCTGAAGAGCGGAAATGGTCTTCAGCATAGAACTTATTAAATTCATTGCTGTAGTCACCCTTATACTCATTGTTGTAATCATAAAGGCTTGATTCAGCAGCGTTGATATGCCAGTCAGCAGCATCGATTACACGCTCTTCTAGCGAAGGTGAAATAAGAATGTGATCAAGTGAACCCACCTCATCGTTATAAGAGTAACTCCATGGGGTTTTACCCTTCTCTTCGAATATTTTCGAAATAATATTAATGTACCCGTAACTATTAGTAATTTGTACTGGCGAACCATCTGTATTGAACTGTGGTTTGCTACCTACAAAAGTATGGCTTGCGGTCATTAGGGTTTTGTTGCGAGGGTTTTCAGTCAGAACCAACATTGGGTCTTCTTGGCCGTAGGCGTTAAGGTCGCCTAAGATGATTTTGTCACCCTCAACGTCTTTAAGTTCTTCAGCTAATTGTACTGCACCTGAAATACGGAACTCTGAGCATGAGCCTTGAAAATCAAGATCTGGAGCATCTTGGGTCCACTTAGTAGCATCACCAAACTCAACTCCTTGCCAATCTTCCCAACAAGTTGAACCTTTAGACTTAAAGTGATTAACCGCTAGAGTTAAGCGCTTGCCTGTCTGGTTAACAAGGAAAGTAACCACAAGTGCGTCACGATGATAGTTTTGACCGCTTTCTAAAATCTCATCATTATTGTCTTTAATCACCTCGTTATTGTCATTAACAATGGTCGGCGCTTTTTGCTGTGGCATCGTAACAACACGGGTACGCTCGATGCTTAATTTACTCGGACGGTAAATAATACCTGTCGCTATCGCATCTGAACCAAGGGCATCTAGTTCATCAAGTACACCATTACCGTTATGGTCAAAGCCAACGAATACATAGCGGTTTTCGGTTGAGTATGGCTTGTCATAGTTATCTGCGTATTCGTCGTTGTAGTAAACGTTAACTTCATTAACTAAATCAGCAACAGCACCATTAAGGCCAAAACCATTATTTTCCATTTCCATCAAACCGACTACATCAGCATCTAGCGCACGGATGGCTTCTACTAATTTAGTTTTTTGTTGAGAAAATTCAGTAAAAGTATCAGCACCGCGGCTTTGGCCGAATTGGTTTTGAGCACCACCAAATGGTGAGTTGAAATAGTTAAATAAATTCTGGCTAGCTATGCGGATAGCAAACTCGTCATTTGTTACTGTTTCATCGATATCAGGGCTGTCAGTTCTAGGAAGGTTATGAACAAAGTTATTGTTATTTAGCTCGTTAGTCACAGTTAAAGCATAATCACCAAAGCTATAACTAATCACCCCTTCCATACCCACGACACTGTCATCGATACGGATGTAATTATCCTCTGGTGCGATACCAAAGTTAGGATAATAAGGGATGTCACCGTTAGCAGCAGAAGTCGAACTTTCGATAACTAAACGATAATCATCATTTTGCGCAGCTGCTGCATAAGATTCTGGTGAACCAGGTACATTAAGCTGATTTGGCTGTAAATTAGGTCGCTTGTAAGCCAAAGTCATGTTGTTACGGTAGCTGTCGTAGTTAAAGCTGAAACTACGTGATACACGCATATCTTGATTGCCATCTTCAAGCGGATTTATATCTGCAGGCAGATTGACTAACATGCCTTCATAACGATTGAGTGTGGTTTCAAATGAACCACCATCTGATTCTAGCATTTCAATATCAGTAGCCACAGTCGGCGTGAACTCGCTATTGGTCACTTCCCAATCATCGGTCGCTAACTGAGTTTGTCCATAGCTTTCAGCGACTTCACTGCCTAAACAAATCGTGCGGCCAACTAGCTGACTATCTGCACTGCCACTTTCAACAAAGATACCATCTGAGGTTAATGGGTTGCCATCAGCCACTACATCACGTAAGTAAAAACCTTTTTTCGGTAAACCAACAACGGCTGTTACCACACCTTCAACGGCAACACTTTCACCTTTTAATGGAGATGGTCCGCCCGTACCTTGGATGTCACCAATTGTGGTTAAATCAGCACAAACAAATGGCTCATAAGCTTCAGCTAGATTTGGCGTACCCACAGTTGAAATATCAAGTGGACTAATTACTTCCCACTGCGAAGCATTAAAGGTTGCAGAAGGAACAGGTGCATTACCTTCACTATCCATACGACGGCGCAGCGTAGTGTCTGGAGCCCAAACGCTGGTATTATCTGCAGCGCCAACACGGTCAATAATCACATCGCCATTTTTAATGTAGAAACCATCATTACCACTTAGGTAAAAATCGGTGTAACTGGTATTTGGGTCACCTTCACCAATTACGTAATCACCTCCGTTATCAGTAATGATTTGCTTATACTCGTCGCTAGCATCTTTGTTTAATACCACTAAAGATTTACCAGGTGCAATGGTAAGGCCTGATAGTAATGGCTGACCACTGGCATTGAGCATGACATTTTCATACTTACCGTTAGCCCACATATACACGGCGGTGTCATCGGTAAAGGTAAATTCATCGGTAGCGTGGGTATTGGTGATTTCCACAGAGCCCAATTCAGCCCCATAATCTTTTTGCACCATTTCGGTGATCAGTAGGTCGTTGACTGCAGCATTAGCGCCGACACTGATAATACTGGCGATGGCCAGTGAGAGAAAACTTTTCTTCATAGTAAACTCGATAATTGTTTATCTTGGAATGAAATTAGAAATACATGCGCACATAGGCATATGCAGCTTCTGGCGCTTCGCCAACTCGGGCTTCTACTGACACAACGATGTCTCTTGCTGGACGGTAGTTGAAACCTAAGCTTGCCCATTGGCGGTCTTTACCAAATTCAGCTGGCAGCTCGGAATAGTCGTAGTTAGGGCCTTCTACATCCCAACCTTCATATTGCTCATGATTTGCTGAAGCAATAATTTCCCAAGACTCATTAAGATCGTATTTACCACTTAACGTCATGCCATAATTGCGGAAAGTTTCGTATCCAAGATACGTATCACCACTCTTGCGAGTTGCTAGATCTTCATCTTCTAAAAAGGTATTGAAACCTAATGCAAAATCTGAGGTGATTTGAGCGCGAATACCTAAGCCGACAAGCATTTGCTCACCATACTTAGAGATCCCTTCTGAGCCACCACGACCTTCGACACCCACGACAACGGAAACAAAGTCTGACATCCAGCCAACATAACCGTTGACAATATCACCTTGTAAAGCACCATTCTTGTGCTTGCCTTCATAGGAATAAGAAACGCCGTACACCAAGTTTTCAAACTTAGCTTCATATTTAACGGTATTTTCTTGATCGCCTGCTTCACCGGTTTCTACCGATTTATTGAAGGTAAAATCACCAAAATGATCATACTCATCAAACGCAGTATCTGTTAAACCCAGCTCAATCCAGTGATTATCGTCAAATATATAACCGACAAACATTTTGTCGATGGCAAGTTCAAACTCGCCATCACCACCAAGCCAATTTCTACGTTGGTAATCCAGTTCTAATCGGTAGATAAAGTTTTTATTCTGTCCTGCTACACCTAACGTGGCAAAACTATCATCGACATAGCCTTTAGTATCGTAAAACTCATCATGGTTATAATCTGAATTGGTACCAAAATGACCCCCAACACCCACTTCACCAAATAGGCGAATATAATCTCCATTGTCTCCTTCTTGTAGTGTGACTGCACTTGCAGCATTCACACAGAATAAAGAGGCTAAGGCGATTGCAACGGTTGTTCTTCTAAACATCGCATTTATTTCCATTAGTAAATTTCAACCCCTTCGCAATAGGTTGAATTCGGGCTTAATAATTATTTATGTGAGGTTGATTTATCGGCAGGAAGAATATACAACGCGGTTATACATAAAACATATAACAACGAATTAACATTCAAAAGTCTTTGAAATGAACGAAGCTAGAAATATTCAGCCAATTAGATCACAATTTATCAACATGAGCAATTGAGGCTGCTCAATAAAACCGCAACCCTACACAAAACAACCATTATTAAAATGAAAAATGATTACTAAATGTATTTACACTTAAAAATTAGCAACATTTACTTCGACTATTTTTTATAAAAAAGCCTTTTGTATCAACACCACGATATTAAGTAAGCCACACTCTCATAGCAAGAAAAACTTACGATTAATATCACAAAAACACCCTTACCACTTGAGTTAACATTTATTTAATAATTATCGCATCCCGAGGTAATTATTAACCAGTCAAACCTTTTACTTAAACCGATATATTTAATAAAACAAAAATAAAACCTTAATACTCATAAAACAAACAAGATCTAACCATATACTGAAACAAAAAAAATAAAGTAGGCATCAATTAATGTATATTTATAAAACAAACAATTTTTTGTGCAAAACTTATACAACTTATAACTTTTACATTGATAGAAAAGCTGATCGTTTATAATTATCCATTCATAAAAGCAAAACCAATAAAGGTTAATTAATGCACAGCATCATCAATGTTTATATTATTAACATTGATAAAAAACACGAAAAATATTGAGAATTTTTCATTGGAATTAAGATAATTGGACTGTTAGATTGTTGGATTGTGAGATTGTGAGATTGTGAGATTGTTGGATTGTTGGATTGTTGGATTGTTGGATTATGAATATCATCAAATGAATCGACGGTTCCCCCAATCCATTACTGATTCAATCATACAACAGCTAATTTAGTGGATTACTTAAGTGTGTTGACCAAGCCATTGGCTTTTTATTTTTTTAGTGATTTACCTGTAACTAAAGTTTGATGTTGAGATTGACAAACGTAATAGATAACCCAATATAAAGCCCCACGGCAGCTGCAATAGAGCTCTAAACACCAGTATGCTATCAACAGAAAGCAGCATCAAAACTAGTTAGCGAAATAACATCACCAGCAGCCATATTATCAATATGTATATCGCCAATTCTCACTCTAACTAGCCTTAAGGTGGCAAAGCCTACGGCTGCAGTCATTTTTCTGATCTGACGATTCTTACCTTCACAAAGCGTAATAGAAACCCAACTTGTTGGCCCATGTCTTGGGTCGCGAATTTTACGACCCCGAGAGGGAAGCGAAGGTTCTTCATCTAATTTGAACGCCTTACAAGGCAAAGTTAAATATTTACTACCATTAATGCCAATTTCAACCCCATTTTGCAGTAATGACATCGCCTCAGGAGTAATATCACCATCCAGCTGTACATAGTATTCTTTCGCTATACCTTTACTTCTGATCTTATGACTCATCATGCCATCAGTGGTGAGTAATAACAGTCCTTCTGAGTCATGATCTAACCGACCAATGGCCATGGTTTTATCGGGGAAATTAAATAGCTCACCCAGTAGATGTTTCTTCTTACGGGTTTCAGGTACAAACTGGCTTAAAAAACCATACGGTTTAAATATTTTAAAATACTGATGAATTTCGCTCTTATCAGCAGGCGCTAGCAAACCCGTTTGGTTAGTAGTTGGCATAAAATGGCTTTTAATCGTAAAAACTGTATAGGTTGGCATTATACGGTGAGTCTTAGCATGATGCACATAATCTAAAACGCCCCCAATACACATAATTAAAAGTAAATATTCTTATCAGCGCATAAAATGCTAGAAGAAACGAGGATAAACATATTGAGCAAACATTACTGGGGGCTTGCTCATATGAAAAGCAGTGACATTGACTGAGTCAATCTTCTCAAGGCAAATAAGTGACTATAAAACAGGCAATTTAAATACTAGGCAATAAAGCAATTTTGAATTAATAGTATTAATCTTCAATATTTTTAGTGATTTAAACGAAAAAAGGCTCATCATTCCTGATGAGCCTTTCGTCTTGAATATGGCGGAGAGATAGGGATTTGAACCCTAGATGGGCTACAAACCCATGCCGGTTTTCAAGACCGGTGCATTCGACCACTCTGCCATCTCTCCGAACGCCGCGAATAATATGACAAGCTGCGGTCGCTGTAAATCCCTAAATGACATAAAAACGTTTAAGTGTTGATAAAAAAACCAAAGTGTTCATTAATTAAATTGTTTGAGCAATAAATCAACGTCACTAACACGACATGAAAGTACACTTATGCAAGTCATTACCTTAACCCATTAAACTTTAGTTGCTGAGGCAGTTTTTTGTTGCAGATACACTTAATAAAAAGCCCATTTATATTGTTGTCAGCTAGTACGATCATAGCGGCTATCACTTTGGCTACACAAAACCTACGTTACTGATTCTATTCTCTTGCCCATTAAATACTCTCATTTTGAGTTATCAGCTGAATCACTGAGCCATTTTATCGCTGAATATATGAGGTGGCTCACTGCGGCAATGATAGCGACATAGATAAAAGTAGGCATAAACCAACTGATGCCAGTGTCATAAACAAATTGCCAATTTGTACCTTCAGCGCCGTGAAATATGCCGCCAGGATTTTCGAGCCATTCCCATATGACAATAAAGAGTGTTACCAATACCGAGACTATTAGTCCGCTGATAATACCAAAGGACCAAAAATGTTTTATTGCAGCTGCTAATTTCAACGGCTCTCTCCTGTCAAAATTCAATAAAAAATGATGCTTCATTATCAGAGCTAGTAAAATAAACAGCTTATCGCCCAGCTGTTGGTTAAGCGCATCTAGACGGATAACTTACCTCGGCGGATCGACTTTAGCAGCGATAGAAGTATTAACCCTAAACCAACCAGCGATAGAATATCGATCCCGCTTGGCTGCCAATACTTCATGGGGAAACTCTTCACTTAAAAATGTCACTATCGTGCCCAGTAACGGCATTACTTTAATGCCTTCTTTATCGACGTTATCTTGATATAACACTAACTCGCCGCCATCTGACGCTGACCACGCTCGATTAAAATATACCACGATTGAAAGCACTCGATTCGCTTCGCCCTTAAAAGCATCATAGTGTCTTTTATAGTAATCACCTGGGCCATAATGAGCAAAGTGACTTTCAAATGAAAACAAACCTAGAAATAATCGTCTATTTAAAAAGCTTTGCAAGTTGGCGGTCCAAGTGAGCCAATCTCTGCCTGCTTCAGATCCATTGGTTATCCAGCTAATGGCATCAGTTCTAACAAACTCATTTTTTAAATACTCGCCACCCCTTCCTATACCTGCTTCTTCAAACTTGTCTGCTTCTATCCCTTGCTGATGATTAAACAAATTGTTCGCTAATGCATCTGGCAAGGCCGTTGGCCGAATACTGTAGCCTTTTGCTTCGATATCCTGCGCAATAAGCGCAAACAAGGTTTCATCAATTGGGCTATCGCCAGTCATTGATGGGCATTTCTTTATGGCGACCACATTGTCTACCTTTTAATAATAAATACATTGAATAAAGGATGGATAACACCCACTTAAAGGAAGTGAGCTAGATGTAGCTATGACTAGTGAAGCTGTTATGGAAATGAGACTGTAATTATAAGAACGAGTTTAAACGCAGGCAGACTCGCGTTAGTGACGGCACAGTGACTATGATGATTAAAGTTAGAAGTGCTTTGTTGTAGTCAGTGAGGGTGTAACAGATTCTG